>JAGADT010000003.1 GCA_017613475.1 Desulfovibrionaceae bacterium
GGCGCTAATCGCGGCGGGGGCGCCTGTCGCGGCGTTCGCCTCCGCGGTGCTCGCGGTCCCGGTCTCCCCCGCGGTGTTCGCGCGGGCCGGAGGGGCGGGCCGTCTGCTCAGGCGTCCAGGCTATGCCCTGCTCTTCCAGGAGCACAGCCTTGCGGCTGGCGCGGATGCGGTCGCCATTGATTTCAATGACCTTGACCACAAAATCCTGGCCAAGCTGCACGGCGTCGGAAACATGCTCCACGCGGCCCACATCCAGCTGGGAAACATGCACCAGCGCCTCTACATTGGGCATCACTTCCACAATGGCGCCGATATCAAGGATCTTGCGGACCTTGGCCTTGTAGTTTTTGCCAAGCTCGGGGCGCTGGTCGTAGTAGAGCACCAGCTCGCGGGCCTTGCTCAGGGCTTCCGCCGTGGGCGCGAAAATGGATACGCGGCCATCATCGTCAATATCCACGGAAGCGCCCGTGGCCGAAGTGATGGCCTTGATGTTCTTGCCGCCGGGGCCGATGATCATGCGGATGACTTCCGGATTGACCATGACTTCTTCATGCTGGGGCGCGTAGGGAGAGAGCTGCTCGCGCGGCGCGGGCAGAGCCTCGGCCATCACGCCAAGGATGTGCATGCGGGCGTCGTGGGCCTGGCGCATGGCGCGGCGCATGACTTCCGTGGGCAGGCCCGTGATCTTGATATCCATCTGCACGGCGGTGACGCCTTCGGCGGTGCCGGCGATCTTAAAGTCCATGTCGCCCAGGGCGTCTTCATCGCCAAGGATGTCGGTCAGGACCACGTAATTGTCGCCGTCCTTGATCAGCCCCATGGCCACGCCGGCCACAGGCGCCTTGATCGGGATGCCGGCATCCATCAGCGACATGCAGCCGCCGCAGACCGCAGCCATGGAGGAGGAGCCGTTGGATTCCAGCGTATCGGCCACCACGCGCACGGTGAACGGGAAGGCATCAACAGCCGGCAGGATGGGCCGCAGGGCTTTTTCCGCCAGGGCGCCATGGCCGATTTCGCGGCGGGACAGGCGGACAGGCTTGACCTCGCCCACGGTGAAGGGCGGGAAATTGTAGTGGAGCATGAAATACTTGGTCACGTCGCCGGTAAGGCCATCCACGCGCTGGTTGTCTGCGGAGCTGCCCAGGGTCGTAACGCACAGGGACTGCGTTTCGCCGCGGGTAAAGAGCGCGGAGCCGTGGGCGCGGGGCAGGAAGCCGGGCTCAATGGCGATGGGGCGGACCGTTTTGGTATCGCGGCCGTCGATGCGGATGCCTTCTTCAAGGATGCGGCTGCGGACAACCTTTTTCTCCACGGCCGTGATCATATCAGCCGCAGGGGCCAGGCGCTCCGGCGTTTCCGCAAAGGCGGGGTCGGCGTTCAGCGCCTCCATGACCTTGTCTTTCACAGCCTTGCGGGCGTCCTTGCGCTCCAGCTTGCCGGGAATGCGCATGGCCTCGGCCACGCCCGCTTCCAGGGCAAGCTGCTCCACCTTTTCCATAAGCTCCGTATCGTCCGCCGGCGAAGTGAAGGACATCTTTTCCTTCCCCGCCAGCTCGCGCAGCTTTTCCTGCGCTTCGATCAGGGGCTGGACTTCTTTGCGGCCCCATTCCAGGGCGTCAATAATCACGTCTTCGGGCACAAATTCCGCCTCGCCCTCAACCATGGTCAGCGCGTCGCGGGAAGCGGCGAAGACGATGTTCAGATCGCTTTTCGCCATCTGGTCCATGGTGGGGTTGAGCACAAAGTTGCCGTCCACGCGGCCGATGCGGCCGCCGGCAACCGGCCCTTCAAAAGGCAGCGGAGAAAGCATGATGGCCGCGGAAGCGCCCGTGATGGAAAGGATATCCGGCTCGTTCTGCTGGTCGGAGGAGATGACCGTGGCCAGCACCTGCACATCTTCCTGAAGCCCCTTGGGGAAAAGCGGGCGGATGGGGCGGTCGATCAGGCGGGAAACCAGCGTTTCGCGCTCGGAAGGGCGCCCGATCTCGCGGCGGAAAAAGCTGCCGGGGATGCGGCCGGCGGCGTACATGCGCTCGGAATACTCCACCGTCAGCGGGAAAAAGCCCCTGTCTGCCTCAAGGGGCTGGGAGCAGACCGTAACAAGCACAACCGTATCGCCGCAGCGCACCGTTACAGAGCCATGCGCCTGCGTGGCGATATGGCCTGTTTCAATGGTGACATCCTTGCCGTTTACAGAAACCGTAACATTCGACGGATCTTTCCTGAAACTCATTCACAAATCCTTTCTAATAAGCTTATCCCGCCCATGGGGGCAGGAGGCGGACGGCATGAAAGCCCGCCCCAGGATACAAGAGGCAGGGCAGCGCCTCAAAAACAACGCATGTCACCACGCTTTTCACATCTCCTGAAGGAGACTCCGCGCGAAAAACCGGCAGCATCGCCGCTTTTATCCAGATACGTGAGCAAAGCTCATGCCCTTAGCCCAACGATAGGATAAAAGCGCCTTGCGCCCGGCGCTCCGCGTGGACCCCCCTTGCAGAAGGATGACGCTGCCAAACAAAAACAAGGGAAACCTTCTTCAGCCATAAGGCTCAAAGAAGGCGCCCTGAAAAAAGCCGGGGGGCAATGCCCCTTTTATCCAAGCGCATGCGCGGCATTTTTCCAGGGGCAATGCCCCGGCCGCCGTTCGCTGAACTTGAATAAAAGCGGCAGCGCCGCCCCGGCAGAAAGGAACCTTTCCTGCGGAAGCGGTTACTTGCGCAGGCCAAGCTTTTCAATCAGCGCGCGGTAGCGCTGGATATCGCGGCTCTTTAAGTAATTGAGCAGCTTACGGCGCTGGCCAACAAGCTTGAGCAGGCCCTGGCGGGAGTGGAAGTCCTTCTTGTGGACCTTAAAATGTTCCGTCAGGCCTTCAATGCGCGCGGTAAGCAGGGCCACCTGCACTTCGGGGGAACCGGTGTCGCCCTCATGCTTGGCGTGAGCTTCAATAACCGACTTTTTCTGTTCAGGATCCATTACCACAGCGAACTCCTTTTGAGCGGGTTCAGGTTAAGCCCAAAGTCCCCGGAGGACAGTCCAGACGCGGGCGCTGCCGCAGAGCGCGGCTTTTGCAAGCGCCAGGGGAGCGCCGTCCGCGGCAAGGAGAACGGCTTTTGCGTCGGGAGCCCAGTCCCGTCCGCCAAAGCGTTCAGCCGCAAGGGGCGTTCCGTTTTTCACCGCGCGCTCGTCTTGTAAGGAGACGCGCAGCTGGGGCCACTCTGGCAGGGCTGCCGTTAAGGGAATCACTTTTTCATAAAGCAATTCCGGCTCGGCAAGCAGCGCATCCAGAGGCGCCGCGCTGTCCAGTCCAAAGGGATGGCTATACTCCCGGATCAGTTCCGTGAGCACGGCTCCGCACGATAACCGCGTCCCCAAGCTGTGGGCCAGGGATCGGATGTACGTGCCGGAACTGCACACTACCCGGAAGGCTGCACGCGGAAGGTCCACCCAAAGGACCTCCGCGCGCGAAATTTGCACCGTCTTGAATTTTTCCGGTGTTTCTTTTCCTGCGCGGGCAAGGCTGTACAGCGCCCTGCCCTCGTGCTTGGCCGCGGAATACGGGGGAACAGCCTGCTCGCTCTCGCCCACCCAGGAGGCAAGCTCCGCGCGGAGGGCGGCTTCAAACCCGGCGTTTTCCAGCACCAGGCGGCGCATGTCCTCCCCTGAAAGCGAGGACGTCACGGCGCCGTCATCATCCCAGGTATCCGTGGAGCGGCCAAACTCCACAACAGCCTTGTACGTCTTCGTGCCGCCGGACATCAGGTAGCCGGAAAGCTTTGTTGCCTGCCCAAGCAGGACCAGCAAAACGCCCTGCGCCATGGGGTCCAGCGTGCCCGCATGGCCTATTTTGCGCTGGCCCAGCCGCTTCAGGCGGTTGGTGCACTGCGCTGAGGAAAGGCCGCGGGGCTTGTTGACAACCAGAAGACCATTCAGCTGTTCCATAAGGAGAAGTGTTTACCCTGTTCAGGGAAATACGTCCAGCGAAAAAAAGCCTTCTCCGCCGTTCTTTCCATGCAGTTGCGCTTTCTTCGCGTCTCGGCTACTCTGCGGCAAAATAAACGGGGCGGGGCCCACGAGGTTCAGTTCCGTCCGCCTGTCCGGGTACTTGTCCGCGGTGGTCAAGGCCATTTCCCACGGATAGGCGTTTTTTTCATACCGGAATCAGGGTCGCTCATGGACAAATTTCAAAAGGAAGCGCTGCAGGTCAGCAAGGAAATCGTGGTCAAATTCATCGAAATCCAGCGGGTTTCGCCCAGCAATTTCGCCACTGTATTCCCCGCCGTCTACAATGTTGTTCTGGGCGTGCTGCAAAACAGCTCCCCATCTGAAGAGGAGAATGACTAATGCCCGCCGAAACGCAGAAGACGGAACAAAAACAGCCCCAGCCGGGCGAAAAAGCCGTTGCCGCCATGTTTGGAAGGATCGTGCGCTGGTACGATCCGCTCAACCGCCTGCTGAGCCTTGGGCTGGACCAGGGCTGGCGCGCCGTGCTGGCCCAGACGGCCCTGGCCGGCTTTGAAAACACCGCCGACCTCAGGGCGCTGGACCTTGCCGCGGGCACGCTCGACGTTTCCCTTGCCCTGCACGCAAGGCGCCCCGACGCGCACATTACCGCCATGGATTTCTGCCAGCCCATGCTGGAACGCGGGCGCGCCAAGCTGAAGACGCCGGCCCTTCAGGCGGCCATATCCACCGCCACGGCCGACGCCAGGGCCCTGCCCCTGCCCGACGCCTCCTTCCATACCGTGACCATGGCCTTTGGCATCCGCAACATCGCCCCCCGCATCAAGGCCATGCGCGAGATGCACCGCGTGCTTATGCCCGGCGGGCGGGCCTGCATCCTTGAATTCGGCTCCGGCCGCCAGCGCATCTGGAAAGGCGTGTACAATTTCTACCTGGATTCCATCCTGCCGCTGATGGGCAAATTTTTCTCCGGCGACAGCGCCTATGCCTACCTGGCCCGCACCATCCGGGAATTTCCCACGGCTGACGAGCTGGCCGATGAGCTGCTGGAAGCCGGATTTGGCTCCGTCTACCACCTGCCGCTGACATCAGGCATCGTCCGCCTGCATGTGGCGGAAAAACGCGCGGAATAAGGTTTCAAACGCCATGAGCATTCCCCCGCTTCCCCTCCTTTCCCCTGAACGGACCTCGCAGGGCATTGCTAAGGAAAACGGGCTCCTCCTGGAGGGGCCCTCGCCCGTTCTTGTCTGCGGCAGCGTGAGCTCCGCCCTGGATATCGCGGCCCAATGCGATCCGCTCCCCGTATGGGGAAGCGTCCTCGCGGAGTCCCAAACCCAGGGGCGCGGGCAGCTTGGCCGCTCCTGGGATTCCCCGCCAGGGAACCTCTACGCAGCCCTCCGCCTGCCTGAGGAAGCGCCCATGAACGGCGACGCCGCGGCCCCGGCCATTGGCGGGATGCTGGCCATGATCCTCAGCGAATTCGGGATTTCCATCCACGTGAAATGGCCGAACGACCTGGTCCTGACACTCCCAAAGCTGAACACCTTCTGCAAAAAGGTCGGGGGCATCCTCCTGGAGGAAAAGAACGGCCGCCTGCTCATGGGCCTGGGATTAAACATCGCCTCCGCTCCGGACAGCTCCCTGCTCAGGGAAAAAACGGCGCTCGCGGCAGGCTGCATCCCAGCCTCCGTGGTGCAGAGCGTGCAGATAACCTGCCTCACTGACCTCTGGCTGCATATTGTGGGCGCCCTGCGCCAGCTCATGGAAGACGGCATCGCGAGGAACTGGCGCTACCTGGCCGAAGCCCGCCTGCTGGGGCGGGGGGAACTTGCGGATATCTGCGACGGCCCGGATGAAGCCCCCGTTGTGCACGGGCGCATCCTGGGGCTGGATGACAGCGGAGGCATCAGGATCAATACCGGACTTGGCGTGCGCACCTGCACCTCCGGCTCCCTCCTCCTGCAGAAACGCGAGGAAGAGCTGTAACCCTTATGGACGTTTCGAGCTTCCGCGGCGGACAGACTTTTAATCCATTTAGATCAATCCCCCCCATAGGCAAAGGCTTAGCGCAAATAAGCCCGAGTCTGTGCGCCTGCCTTGCATGGTATTCCAAATTCGTCACGCACCGCGTGGCATATTACGCTGACAGCATCAACTGTTCGGAATTTCCGAACTGTTCAAAATGAAGGCGGGCAGGTAAATTACCTGGGAGTTAACATATTACAATCTCGATATGATCATCTCCCTCGGTTACCGTGTAAAATCCATAATCGCCACTAACTTTCTCCGCTGGGCAGCGGCATGTGGAGTTTCCTGGCTCCCACGGCGGGAAGCCCTTTTAGGACAGCAGGCAACAGCTCAGAACAATTGACAAAATATTATTATGCGGCTAATTTAAAGTCACATTTTAAATTGGTCGTATTTTTATGTATCTACACAGAACCATTGAAGAAAGCATCCAGAAAATCAACGGTTTCTTTCCCGTCCTGCTGCTGACTGGCCCACGGCAGGTGGGCAAGACAACGGTCCTGCAGGCGTGCGCGGGCAAGGAGCGCACCGTTGTTTCGCTGGACACGCTGGAAAACCGTTCCCTTGCCCAGAGCGATCCCGCCCTGTTTCTGCAGCGTTACCGCCCGCCCCTGCTCATTGACGAAATACAGTACGCGCCGCAGCTCTTCCCGTATATCAAGGCCGCAGCCGATGAGCAGCGCCAAAACGGCATGTTTTGGCTGACGGGCTCACAGCAGTTCCAGCTGATGAAGAATATTTCGGAAAGCCTGGCCGGCAGGGTCGGCATCCTGCACCTGCAGGGGCTTTCGCAGGCGGAAAAGGCTGGCTGCCCAGACCGCGCGCCCTTCCTGCCTGATCCGGA
>JAGADT010000047.1 GCA_017613475.1 Desulfovibrionaceae bacterium
ACAGCCATTCGCTGTAAGGAAAGCGTGCGTATATCTTTCGCCCTGCAGCATCTTTAAGCGCCATCCCGCGGCATAGAAGGCTGACATAGCCAGCCCGCCTTTTGCACATGGCGTCGGCGCTGTCAATGAATGGCATATCCGGGCCGCGCTCAATAAGCACCGTTCTCCCTTCAGGCAAAGCCCCTATGGGCTGGATGACAAACAGGGTGAACGAGTTGTACGCAGATACTGAAGCCGCAAATAAAATGCAGGCTGCCACGCCAAAGATCCACGTTTTCATGCAGCATTCCCTTTGCGAACGCAAAACGCGCCGGGTTTCCCCGGCGCGTTCTCTCTGGTTGAACCCTTGCCTAAAAAGGGAGCCGCCGCTGAGCAGACAGGCGGCCCCCCATTTTCACACGGGTTACGCGAGCGCCTGCAGAAGCAGAAGCGCCACGATATTGATGATCTTGATCATCGGGTTGACGGCGGGACCCGCGGTGTCCTTGTAAGGATCGCCAACGGTGTCGCCGGTTACGGCAGCCTTGTGGGCGTCAGAGCCCTTGCCGCCGTAGTTGCCGCTCTCGATGAACTTCTTCGCGTTATCCCAGGCGCCGCCGCCGGAGGTCATGGAAATGGCCACGAACAGGCCCGTGACGATGGTGCCCATCAGCATGGCGCCGATGCAGGCAAACGCCGCGGACTGGCCGGCGATAATGCGAATGACGATGTATACAACAATGGGGGCGAAGACAGGCAGGATAGAGGGCAGCACCATTTCCTGAATGGCGGACTTGGTGAGCATATCCACGGCTGCGCTGTAATCGGGCTTAGCCTTGCCTTCCATGATGCCGGCAATGGTCTTGAACTGGCGGCGCACTTCCATAACGACAGCCGCGCCGGCACGGCCCACGGCCATCATGGCCATGGAGCCAAAGAGGTAGGGCAGCAGGCCGCCGATGAAGAGGCCGACCAGCACATAGGGATCCTGGAGGCTGAAGGCGACCTGCAGGTTCGGGAAGAAGCGGTGCAGGTCCTGCGTGTAGCAGGCGAAGAGCACCAGGGAAGCCAGCGCGGCGGAGCCGATGGCGTAGCCCTTGGTCACGGCCTTCGTGGTGTTGCCGACGGCGTCGAGGGCGTCGGTGGTCTCACGCACGGATTCGGGCAGCTCGGCCATTTCGGCAATGCCGCCGGCGTTGTCGGTCACGGGGCCGTAGGCGTCAAGCGCAACAACCATGCCGGCAAGGGCAAGCATCGTCGTGGCGGCAATGGACACGCCAAAGAGCCCGGCGTTGATGTAGGTGAAGACGATACCGGCGCAGATGACCAGGACGGGCAGCGCGGTGGATTCCATGGAAACCGCAAGGCCCTGGATGACGTTGGTGCCATGGCCCGTGGTGGAGGACTTGGCAATGCTGCGCACGGGGCGGTAGGCCGTGGCCGTGTAGTATTCAGTGATCCACACAAGGCACGCGGTCACGCCAAGCCCGGTGAAGGAGCAGAGCAGCAGGTTGAAGATGCCGAAGCTCTTGCCGTTGACAACCATCTTGGGGGCGCCCCAGAACAGGCACACGGTCACGATGAAGATCAGGACGGCGGAAACGGCGCCCGTGCGGATCAGGCCGCGGTACAGCGCCTTCATGATCTTTTTGTCCCTGTCAAGCTCCACGGCCTTGCTGCCGATGATGGAGCCGATGATGCACACGCCGCCGATCAGCAGGGGGTACATCATCATCAGGTGCTGAAGCTCGCCGGTGAAGTAGATCGCGGCCAGGAGCATGGTGGCGACGATGGTCACCGCGTAGGTTTCAAAAAGGTCGGCGGCCATGCCGGCGCAGTCACCCACGTTGTCGCCCACGTTGTCGGCGATGACGGCGGGGTTGCGGGGGTCGTCTTCAGGGATGCCGGCTTCGACCTTGCCCACAAGGTCAGCGCCGACGTCAGCGCCCTTGGTGAAGATGCCGCCGCCAAGGCGGGCGAAAATGGAAATGAGGGAGGCGCCGAAGGACAGGGCCACCAGGGCTTCCAGGATGTCCTTCTGCGGGATCTTGGCGGAAACCAGCAGCGCGTAGTAGCCGGCAACGCCAAGCAGGCCAAGGCCCACCACCAGGAGGCCAGTGATGGCGCCCGCCTGGAAAGCCATGTTCAGCGCGGGAACCAGGCCCCTGCGGGCAGCCTCAGTAGTGCGGACGTTCGCGCGCACAGACACGTTCATGCCGATATAGCCGGCCATGCCGGAAAGCACCGCGCCCAGCACAAAGCCCAGGGCGACAAGGGGGGACAGAAAGACCGCAAGCAGCACTGTCACCACCACGCCCACCATGGCAATGGTCTTATACTGGCGGTTCAGGTACGCTTTGGCGCCTTCCTGAATCGCGCCGGCAATGCGCTGCATGTCTTCGTTGCCTGATCCAGCTGCGAAAACGCTCCTTGCCGTCATGTACGCATAGCACAGGGCAAAGAGTCCGCAGGCGAACACTACGAAGAATGAAAACATTGTTCACTCCGCTCTACGTTGAAGTGTGTAAGGCTGCCCGTCCGACCCTGCCATCCCGATGACGGACCTTCGTCCGATGCAGCACGTAAAACCTTATCCGCACCTGCGTACAGTAATTTTAATCGCCTGACAAGCCTCAAATTCAGGAGCAGGCCGGGAAAACGCCTCCATTCCGCTCCGCCATGCGCCATATTCCAGGGAAAGCCGCCCCAGGCAGGGGGCATTCTTTCCATCTGCCCTGGCTCACGAAGGCTCCATTTCCGTGCGCTGCAAATAAATTTCCTGCCTGGCGCGCAGAACAGCTGATCTGCTGCGCCGAAAATCAGCCATGGCATTGACAGCAAGGATAATGCAACCTAAAGACTTTCAATAGTGATAATCCAGCCTTGCGATGCAGAAACGTGGCTGGACAAGCCATGCGGACCATTCTGCCTAAGCCAAAAGCTTCTGTTTTTTCCGCTTCAAAAGGAGGCTTCAATGTTCAGGAAACTTGCAGCGGCATTTTTAGCCCTGGCCTTTGCAGCCTGCAATGCCTTTGCGTCGGCTGCCGATGTTGAAGAGCTGAGCAAGACAAGCGCCGCTTTCCAGCAGGCGGACAGGGAACTCAATGCGGCATGGAAGCATGTGCCGCGTAATTCCCCGCTGGTCGAAGACCAAAGGACCTGGATAAAAAGCGGAAGGGACGCCGCTGCCCAGGCGTACATGCAAAGCGGCATGGGAAAAGAGCAGGCCTATGTAAAGGCGACCTCTGACCGCACGGAATTCCTGCTGAAGAGCACCGGAAAGCCCAAATCCGCCGCACAGGCCACTTCCACACAGGCTACTTCTGCACAGACCCCTTCCGCACGGGGGGACATGCCCTTTGGCGAAGAAACGCCGCCTGCCCCGCAGGC
>JAGADT010000048.1 GCA_017613475.1 Desulfovibrionaceae bacterium
CACCAGTACATGGGCGAGGCGAGGATAAGGATGTCAGCCGCGCGGACGGCTTCCAGGACGCCCGCCATATCGTCTTTCTGCACGCAGCCTTGTTGTTTTGTCTTGCAGGCCAGGCAGCCCTTGCAGGGGCGGATGTCCATGCCCGCCACGTCAATGCGGCGTGTTTCATGGCCGGCGGCGCGGGCGCCTTCCAGCACGTTTTCAAGCAGCGTCGCGGTGTTGCCCTTCTTATGGGGCCCGCCGAACAGGGCGCAGATGTTCATGGTCTTGGCTCCGGTATGCAGGCGGCCGGCGTCTGGGGGGGCGCCGCCGGCTGCGGAAATGTTTTTGCCTAAAGGTTCAGCCCCTTGGCCCATTCTTTAAGTTCATCCGTGCTGATGCCGGCGTTAAAGACCTGCCCTTCGCGGATCGCGGCCCTTGGCGCGCTCGCCTGCAGCCCATCCACAGCCTGGCCAAAGCCGCTCCCGCCTGACGTGGCGAAAAGGATGATGCTTTTCCCCGAAAAATCGTAGGCTTCCAGGAAAGTGTTGATGATGGTGGGGGCCACATACCACCAGATGGGGAAGCCCAAAAAGATCACATCATGCCCGCTTACGGGCGCGTTTTTGTCGGCCATGGCCGGGCGCGAGGCTTTGTCGCGCATTTCAATGGAGCTGCGGGAGTCTTTGTTCTGCCAGTCCAGGTCGGCCTGGGTGTATGGGGTTTGGGGGCGGATTTCGTACAGGTCGGCGCCCGTTGCCTCAGCCAGCTTTTTGGCCACCCTGGCTGTTGTGCCGGTGGCGGAAAAATAGGCGACAAGTGTTGTGCTCATCAGTGTTCCCCTGTGCTTACCAGGCGTTGCGGTGGATTTTGGCCGGGTCCGCCTTTCCGTGGGGCGCAAGCGTCTGCGCGGGGTGCCCGATAACGGCAAGCCCCAGCGGCATTACGCCTTCAGGCAGCTTAAAGCGCTTGGCAAAGGCAACGCTGCGTTCGGCGATGGGGTGGATGCCTGTCCATACGGCGCCTAATCCCAGGGCCGTTGCCGCTACGAGGAGGTTTTCCATGGCGGCGGAAGTGTCCTGCACCCAAAAGCCGGGGTATATTTCGGCTTTTTTGTCTGCGCAGACCAAAATGGCCAGCGGCGCCTGCCTGGCCATGGCGGCGTAGGGGTTCATTTCAGGAATTTCGTCCAGGGCAGCCCTGTCAGTGATGACAACAAAATGCCATTCGGCGGCGTTGCAGGCGCTGGGGGCGGCCATGGCCGCGTCAAGCAAAATCTGGATATGCTCTTCAGAAACAGCCTCATCTGTGTATTTGCGGATGCTGCGCCGCTGCATGATGGCTTCCAATGCGTCCATGGATAGGCTCCTTTTTTTGGGGGGGTGTTAAATTTTTGCGCATGCAGCGTCAAAGGATTTGACGCTGTTTGCATCTTGTTGAAACGCCGGCTCTTCCTGAGGGTGCCTTTGGGCCTGAAGTCCGGCGATTTTTTTTATGGCGTCGCGTTCGTTTTCAAGCAGGAAGCGGAGGCGCTCCGGGATTTCCCCGTTTTCCCTAAGTTCTTTCAGGGCGTGGGAGGCGCGGCGCACTAGTTCCTGGCGTTCTTCCTCTGTTTCCAGCGTGGGCAGGCACCACAGGATGAGTCCCCACAATGTGTCGAGCAGGAAGCTGCGGGAGGCGCTGTTGAAGCAATGCTTTTTTTTCAGCCCCTGTTCCGCCCATTCCAGGGCGAAAAAGGCGTCCTTAATGTGTTTGTCCAGGCCCGCGTAATACGCGCCCATCAGGGAGCCGCGGCGTATGGTGTAGGTGTAGAGCTTTTGGTTGAGCGCGAAAAAACGGTCCGAAACGCAGAGGTAATGGTAAATGAAGGCGTTGTCCTCCCCATGCCAGCCTTCAGGGAAGGAAATGCCAAAATCACGGACTTTTTGGGTGAGGAATATTTTGTTCCAGAGCACAACATTGATTTCCTGCCTGCTTTTGGCATCCAGCTCATGCTCTCCATCAGGAAAGCGGGCTTTGAGCTCATCAAGCGCTTCCTGCGGCCTGGCATAGCCGTTTTCAAAGGCAAAGCTGCAGTCCGCCATGGCAAAATCCACATCATGCGCGGCTATGGCCTCCCGCATGAGGCGGCAGAAATCGGGTTCGTACCAGTCGTCGGCGTCGCAGAACATGAGGAAGCGCCCGCGCACATGCTTCAGCGCCGTATTGCGGGCGGCGGCCGCGCCGGCATTGCCCTGGCGGAAAATACGGAACCTCGCGTCGCCGGCGGCGAAACGCTCCAGAATGGCGCCTGAGCCGTCTGTGGAGCCGTCGTCAACGCAGAGGATTTCAATATCGGCAAAGGTTTGGCCGCGCAGGGCGTTAAGGCAGCGCGGCAGGTAGGGGGCTGCGTTGAAAACAGGGAGGATAATGGAAATATCGGGCATGATGCACCTTGAAGGAGGGGCATGATCCTGCGCCTGCCAGTGCGGGCTGGCAGGACGTGGCTTCAGGCATTGCGGATTGGGCTGCAAGTGTCGCTTTGCACAGGCGTGTTGTCAATGCTTTTCGCGTGGCGGTCAGAACCTGGCGGACTCGCCCGCTTTTTTGCGCTGCGGCTGTGAAGCGTTTTGCTACGTTGTCCTGCGCGTTATTTCAGGAAAAAGCCATGTGGAAATCTGCATAAGAAAAGCCTCAAGGCAGCAGCGAATGATTTTGCGAAAGTTTTGGTCACCTTCTGGACAAAATTGCATTTTAAGGTTACTTGACTTCATCAAATTGCGTAACCATTTCATTTCAAAAAAAGATTTGCGAAAAAACGGCTCAGGGCGGGTATTGCCTGGGTTCGTGCTTGGGCGGCAGGCGTGTATGCCGGCGCCGTTTCTGTTGGGAATAATTGATGAAACCTTTGCCGAAAAACATTTTTTCGTTTCCTAAAATCTTGGCTTTGGCAGCCTGCGCCGCGTGGCTGCTCCTGCTCCGTCCGTATCCGGTGACCGTGTTCCTGGCGGGCTGCATCGCCTGTGTCACCTATCCCATGTACAGCTGGATGGAAGCGAGGACCAGCAGGTTTTGGTCCGCGCTGACGTATACCGTGGCGCTCTCGCTCTGCGTGGTGCTGCCCCTGGTGGTCGTGGCGCTGCTTGTGGCGCCGCAGGCTGTCAACGCGATTGATGGCCTGGTGAACACCAACTGGGTGGCCAAGCTGGGGAACCATCCGATTGTCATTACGCTGGATACCTGGCTTAAGTCTGTTCCGGGCCTGGAAGGCGGGCTGCGCCAAATGTTCACCGCCGCAACGGGCTACGCGGGAACGCTGGCGCGGACGGTGCTTTCCAGCGGGGTAGGGCTTGCCGGGGGCACCATCAACGCCGGGCTTATCCTGCTTATTTTTATTATGGTCAGCCTGATGTGCGTGATTCACGGCGCTACAATCCGTGAATTTTCGCAGGAAATCCTGGGTTTTTCCAGGGCGAGGCTCAGGCGTTTTACCGTGGCTGTGCGCAAGGCCGTGCTTGGCATCCTGGTGGGGGTGGTTCTTGTGGCCTGCATCCAGGGCGTGCTGTGCGGCCTGGGCTTCAGGGTTGCCAAGGTGCCCCAGCCGGCATTCTGGGGCCTTTTGGCGACGTTTGTCGCCCCCATTCCCTTTGTCGGCACGGCGCTGGTTTGGATCCCCGTGGTCGTATGGCTTTGGTTCACGGGGATGACAAAGGCCGCCATTGGCGTAACGGTCTGGTGCATGCTGGTGGTTACCGGCGTGGATAACCTGCTGCGCCCCCTTTTTTTGAAAACAGGCATCAACGCAACGCTCGTTGCGCTTATCTTATCCATTATCTGCGGCCTTGCTGCCTTTGGCCCCGTTGGCATTTTTGCCGGCCCTGTCCTGGTCGCCGTATCCATCCAGGCGGTAAAGGAAAGCCGCAGCACCCGGCGCGCCCTTTTGCGCATGGAGCGGGCGTGTCCGCAGGGCGGCGGGCCTCTGGCGTGAAACAGGTTGGTACGGAAATTGCTATGTGTTGATTAAGCGGTTCTTACGGGTGCCGCTCTCGCGTGAGGAAGAGCATGGTCCGGCCGCCGGGATTTCCCGGGAGTGAAGATACGCGGATCTGCCCCTTTTTTAAAAAACTTTATCCTGCCGCATGATCCCTCGAATTGATGAAGAACTGCGCCAGAAGGAGAAAAACGTATGCTGAAAGGTTTTAGCCGCAAAGCCTGGCTTGCCGCGGCTTTCGTATGCTGCTTTGCCGTGCAGGCGCTGGCAGCCGGGCTGCCGGATTTCGTCCCGCTTGTAAAAAATGCCGGAAAGGCTGTTGTGAATATCACGACCGAGAAAAAAGTCGGTGGAGGGCACGCCTTCCCCGGCTTCCCGCCTGATATGCTCCCCCCCGGCTTTGAGCGCTTTTTCCAGCAGTTAGGCGGGGGCCAGCAGTCCCGCCCGCGGATGCAGAAGGCGCTGGGCACGGGCTTTATCATTTCGTCTGATGGCTACATCGTGACCAACAACCATGTGGTCAACGGGGCGGATCAGGTCCGCGTGAGCTTTGAAGGCCACGGCAAAGACAAGGGGCTGACGGCCCGCGTGATCGGCACGGATGAGGAAACGGACCTCGCCCTGCTTAAGGTCGATGCGAAGGACGGCCTGCCTTACCTTGAGTTCGGCGATTCAGACAGCGCCCAGGTCGGCGAATGGCTTCTTGCCATCGGCAACCCCTTTGGCCTGGGGCACACCGTCACGCAGGGCATCCTGAGCGCGAAGGGGCGTGACATCCAGTCCGGCCCCTACGATAACTTCCTCCAGACCGACGCATCCATCAACCCAGGCAACAGCGGCGGCCCGCTGATCAATATGGAAGGCCGGGTGATCGGCATCAATACGGCCATCATCGCAAGCGGGCAGGGCATTGGCTTTGCCATCCCCAGCAACATGGCCAAGCGGATTGTCAATCAGCTCAAGCAGAACAAAAAGGTCAGCCGCGGCTGGCTTGGCGTTTCCATCCAGGAGCTGGATGCCAATACGGCCAAGGCGCTTGGGCTGGATAAGCCCCGCGGCGCGCTGGTCGGCGATGTTATGCCAGGGGAGCCGGCGGAAAAGGCCGGGATTGAAGCCGGCGACGTCATCCTTTCCGTAGACGGGCGTCCCGTGGCCGATTCTGCCGATTTGCTCCGCTCAGTGGCTTCCTACGCCCCCGGTTCTGACATCCGCCTTGGCGTGTGGCGTGATGGCAAGGACAAAACCTTTACCGTGCGCCTGGGAGAGCGCAATGGAAAGAACGGGTCCTCATCAGGCGCGCAGACGGCTCCCCAGCTTGGCCTTTCCGTGCGTGCCCTGACTCCGGGAGAAGCCTCCCAGCTCCGCCTGAGCGGGAATAAGGGGCTGCGCATCATGGAAATTCAGCCGGGATCTGTGGCGGCTGAATCCGACCTGCGTGTTGGCGACGTGCTGATGATGGCCAACCGCATCCCCCTGCGCACAGAGCAGGATTTGAATGCTGCTATCAGGAACGCCAGCCGCGGCGCGGTGATGTTCCAGGTATTCAGGCAGGGACGCATGTTCTTCTGCACGCTCCCGCTGCCTGAAAAGAAATAGGAAGAGCCTCCCGCTTCCTGGCCGCTGAAGGCCGGGGGGCGGGAGTTTTTCAGGGGATACGCCTTTAAGAGAACAGGAACCTCGTACGTTCGGGGATCGCACAGGCGGATGGAAAAATTTTATACAGTCTGCAATGGACGGAATACAGTATCTTTTGGGAGGAAATTATGATTCAGGGGTATATCAGCTATTTTAGGATGAAAAAGGGCATTGGCTTTATTGCTGCCGATGATGGAGGTTCGTATTTCTTCCATATTTCCAAAATTCTGAATGAAGACGCCTACCAGGGTTCTCCCGTTAAGTTCGCGGCGGAAGCGGCGGAAGAAAAAAGCGACAAGGCCGTGGACATCATGGTTCTGCCTGCTCGCCAGACAGCGTTTGGCGCGATAAAATTCCACAACCGCAAGGAAATGTTTGGCTCCATTTCCAGTGCCGACGGCGATTATGCCTTTACCCAGGTAACAAGCAACACGGTGTTTTCTCCTGACCAGATTGTTTCCTTTGCCGTCCGTTTTATCAAAATGCCCAATGAAGACGTCAAGCGCGTCGCCTACGACATCCTTCCTGTGGAATCTGACCGCATCGTCCACGGCGTCATTGCCGAATGGAACGGCGAGAGCGGAATAATGCGCGCGGAAGACGGGCAGGAATTTCCGTTTACCGATGAGATTGCCATCATGCCGGAGGCGATCCGCACAGGCATGGAAGCCTCTGCCGTCATTGAGGAGGGGAAAGCCCTTTTTGTTAAGGCGCAGACGCAGGAGCCCGGCATTATGGCTGTTGCGCGCGTGGTCAACTTAAATCCCCGCCAGAATTACGCGCTGGTTTCCGGTCCCGGCATCCCGAGGGCCATTATCGGCAACCCTGATCCCGCCCTGCGCCACGGCTGCTACATTTCCGGGGAATTTCATAAGAACGCCCGCGGCTTTGAGTGCACGCGCCACGCGATGATTCCTTACGACCGCGTGCTGCACGGGCTTGTGATTGACGGCGGCACGCGTGTCCGCCTGATCAACTGCGGCAACTATCCGGCCCTGGAACTGCCCAGGGGCGTGCTTGTTGGCAAAAAGGATACGGCGTGGGTGCCGCAGGATGGCGAGGTCTGCGAATTCCTGCTGGATAAGGATGAGCATGTGGCCATTGCCCGCAAAGGGTACGACCTGCACTGCTTTGCCGACCTTGGCGATGAGGACAGGGCGCTTGACGAACTGGCCGCCAAGGCCCACCCCGGCGACCGCTGGGATTTCCTGTCTACGCCGGTCAGGGTAAAGCCCATCCTCTGGAATTACCTTTTCCAGACCTTTGCCAAGCTTCAGTCCGAAGACCGCGAGCGTCCGGCCGGCAGCCTGCCTGCCATCATGGATTTTGAGGTTTCCCCTGAGGACAATCCGCGTGACGCCGGCGAGTATGCGGCCTTCAATACAGGCTTGATCGACCGCTTCTACCAGGATATTTTTGCCCTGTTCAAAAAGGTCTCCCAGCCCCGGCCTGGGCGCCCGCTCTACCGCCTCCTTGCGTTTGACGTGCGCGGAACGGGCTATGGGCAGCTTTTGGCCTACCTGGACCCGCTGCCGCGCAGGGCACGTTACTTTACCTCCACCAGCGATCTCGTGTTTGACGCGGAAGCCCGCATCGACACGAATTTTGAGCACATCCTTTCAGACAGGAGCTACCGCCTGATTCCTGATGTGGAGCTGCAGAACTGCGAAGACCGCTTTGCCGTTGAGCAGCGCCTCAATTCACTCCTGCAGAACGCCATCCGCACGGTGCAGAACAGGATTTGCTGGAACTACAAGACGGCGGTGCCCCAGTATTATCCCATCAAGAAGAAGATCCAGTTCCTCCTGCCGCTGTGCCTTGATCCGGGCATTCCGGACAAGGTCGATGCGGTGCTGGTTGTGGAGAAGGTTGGTAAGGCATATCAGGCGTTCACCGTGCTGCGTCCCGACTGGGCGTACAACAATGCCCGCCTTATTGCCCGTACTGACAGCGACTGGCTGACGCCGGCCAAGATTCAGGCTGGCGACTGCAGCGACATGTTCTAGTTTTTGGCAATTCCTTCAGGAAAAGGAGCGTTGTGCTATGCTGAAAAAGCTGTTTTCACTGGCAGCCGCGGCCATGGCGGTTTTTCTCTTCCTCGGGGCTTCCGCAGAGGCTGCCTCCTGGGATCTTACCGGTGAAGCATGGAAAGCTTCCAGCACGCAGGAAAAACGCGCTGTGATCTACGGCGCCAGCAATATCATTGCGCTGGAAAAAAAGCTTGCTGAAGAAGGCGGCCGGAAGGCTTCCGTTTTTGTGGAAAACTGGATGCGCGTTTTCAAAGACAAGACCTACGCTTCCATCTGCAGCGAGATAGACTCATGGTTTGCAGCGCACCCCGGGGAGCTGCAGCGCAACGTGTTTGATGTCATTTGGTACGAACTGATTGGCGGCAGACCTGCCGCAAAGAAGTAGGAGCTTCGCAATGAAGACCATGCAGATTTTTGTGTTAGTTTTTGCCCTGCTGGCTGCCGGCATGGGCACAACGGCCTGCACAGGCA
>JAGADT010000049.1 GCA_017613475.1 Desulfovibrionaceae bacterium
GCGGACCCGAATACAAGCGCTTGGCTTTTTCTTACCATGCCGAGAGGGAAACGCCGGGCACGGAGCTGGCTACTGGCTTTTAGTTCCTTCAAAGTCTACTCCCCCCAAAAAATAAAAAATGCCGCCATGTTGTTTCAAAATTCATGCCCGCCTCCAGTACTTTTAGTACCCTCAAAATACACCCAAAGTCTACTTTTAAAGTCTACTCCTACGGGAAAAGCCAGGCAACGCCGCCCCCTGCCATTGGACCCATTGCCTTTGCTGCCGCCCTGGCTTCTGCCGCAGGCTGGCGAATAAACAAGGCCTGCCCCCAACGCCTTGAAAAGTTCGCCGCGGAAGAACATAATACGCCGCGGCGCGCCATGCCGGCGCAGCCAAACAGGAGTGTCTTCATCATGTGGTGGGCCAGAATAGGCGTTTTAGGCCGTCTTTATGTCATTGTCGGCCTGCAGGTCATCGCGGTATGCTTCTTCGGCATATGGGGGCTTCTGTTGTACCCTGTCATATACCTGCTCATGGCGATTTACGTCAGGCTGACAATGTAGGCGCGGCATGGAAATCCTCCTTTTCCTCGTGGTGCTCTTTGCCGTCCTTTTCGCAGCCCAGGTGATTTTATACAGCATTCCCCCCGGACCGACGAAACGGCAGGAAAAAAGGCTTTTCTCCCTGATCTTCCAAATGATCGACAAGCGGAAGGATCAGGGTGAAATAGACATTCCCTGCTACCTGGCCATGGAAATCCTCGACAGGAACGACAGGTTTACAAAAAGCGAAGACTCCGGCGGGCATCCCGCGTACCTTCTCACCTACGACAACCTTACCTTCAGGATCACGCTGCTGATGGCTGGCTGCAGCACCCTCGTGCGCATCGGGAGCGGCACGGCGCCGCTGCCTGACAAAGATTCAGAAGGAAAGATTGACGCCGCCTTCTCCGCTATAAAGGCAGGGGATATCCAGCAGGTGCAGCAGCTTTTTGCATCCGGGCTGAGCGTGAACGCCAGGCACTCGTCCGAAGGGTCATGCCCGCTCCATATGGCTGCCATCTGCGGACGCCTGGACATTATGAAATGGCTTCTTGACCATGGCGCCGATATCAACGCGCGGGATTTTACAGGGTACACCCCCCTTCTCTCCTGCCTCTGGATGGCCGCGCAGCAGGCCCTGCACAGCAATCCTGACGCGGGCCTCCCCCCTGAAAGGCAATCCATCATCGCTAAAATGCCGCCCCTGCAGGACATCAGGGCCGCCATCCTTTTCCTTATCCAAAACGGCGCGGATGGGAATGTCGCCGGGGACAGGGGGCTCCTGGCCATTCACTGGGCCGTGCTCATGCAGGACGAGGAAATCATCTGGGCCTTGCTGCGCAGCGACGGCGTGTCCCCCTCTGCAGTCCCGCGCGCCTTTGAAACGCCCCCCATGGCCCGGGCCAGGGACATTGATGGAAACACCCCCCTCATCCTCGCGGCAGGCATTGGAAACACCGCAGCCATTGAACTCCTCAGGCATAACGGCGCCATCATTGATGAAGCGAACAATGTTTCCCAGACGGCGCTCATCGCCGCGGCGCTCAACAAAAAAGCGGGCGCGGCTGAACTGCTCCTCAGGCTGGGCGCAGACATTTCCTGCAAAACGCAGGAAGGGCTGACGGCGCTCCACCTGGCCGCCCATAACGATGATGCGGACACGCTGGCCATCCTCATTCAGCACCACGCGGAGCTTGACGCCAAAGACAACGAGGGCTGGTCCGCCCTGATGCTCGCCGCCCGGGATGGGCGGGAGAACGCCCTCAGGATGCTGTGCGAAAGCGGGGCGGACACGGAATCTGCCCTTCCCTCCGGGCAGACGCCGCTCCAGGCTGCCGCGGCAAACAACCATCCCGGATGCGTCAGCATCCTCCTCCGCTGCGGCGCAAATATCGACCACCAGGACAGCACGGGCGCGACAGCGCTCTCATGGGCCGCGCGAAACGGGCATTTCGCCATTGTTAAGGCGCTCTGCGAAGCGGGGGCGCAGACCGATCTTGCCGCGAATGGCCTGACGCCTGAACATCTTGCCCAAGTGAAAGGCCACATGGACATTGCCGAATACCTGGCATCCCGCGCGTAACCCATTCCTGGAGGCGGCAATGCTTGTTCCCCTTCTCATCTTCCTCGTCCTTTCCTACCTGTGCATCAGCGGCATGGGCTGGTTCGCCATCATTCCCATCCTGTTCATGTGGCTGATCCTGGCTTTCATTTCAGACCACTACAATGCCTCCACTCCCTTTGCGGACGGGGAAAACGACGGCAGCCAGGAGGGAAAAAGCAGCCTTGCGGAAGAAACAGGCGAAATGCCTGGGCAAGCCACGGAAAGCTGGCTGGCAAGGCTTCTCAGGCCAAGGACAGCCACGGAATGGCTCCAGTCCCTGGAAGAAGACCACGCCTTTGACGGCATGTACAGGATGGGCCGCCCCCTGCCCAAAAGCCTGAAGAAAGCCGTGAAGCTGTGGAGCAAAGCCGCCGGGGAGGGCGTTACTGAGGCGCAGTTCAACCTGGGCTGGATGTACGACATGGGGCTTGGCCTCCCCAAAGACCCGCAGAAAGCCCTCGAATGGTACCAAAAGGCAGCGGAAAAAGGCGATGCGAAAGCCCTTTACAACCTGGGGATCATGCATCACACGGGCAAATGCGTTCCCGAAAATATTGCAAAAGCCATGGAACTCTACGAAAAGGCGGCCATCCGCGGCAATGTGGGCGCCATGCTGGACCTTGCCACCCTGTATCTTGACGGCGGCGAGATTCCGCAGGACATAAAAGCATCCAAAGCGTGGTACGCGAGGGCTGCCCTGCAGGACGATCAGGACGCAAAAAACGGCCTTTCCCGCCTGTGCGGCTATGAGGAGGACTGCATAAGCCCCGCGCTGCAGGACGCCCTGGAATGGTACGAAAAAGCCGCCGCCGGCGGAAACGCAGAAGCGCAGTACATCTCCGGCAATGTGTACGAAGAGGGCATGGGGTACAACTATCCCCTCTCTTTCACGCCAAATAAGGAAAGGAGCCTCTTCATAAAAATCGGGCGCTGCCTGCGCGCCATCGTCCCTGAAGATAAGGCGAAAGCCCTGGAATTGTATAGTCAGGCCGCCGCGCAGGGGCACGCCGACGCCATGTGGTCACTGGGACGGATGTACAACGGAACGGAAGGCATCCCCAGAGACAGAGCAAAGGCGATCGAATGCTTTGAAAAGGCAGCGGAGAAAGGCCATTCCCAAGCCATGTTCGAGCTGTACGAAATCTACGACAGGGACTGGGGAGATGTGCCCCAGGACCGGAAAAAAGCCCGCGCATGGCTGAAAAAAGCCGCCGCCTTTGGGCACTTTCATGCGAGGGTCACCCTGGGCTGCCTCTAAGCTGGGACGTATCCACCCGCATAAGCCCGAGACCTTCGAGGAATGCATATATAAAAGGGGCAATGCCCCCTCACAGATAATTATGGAGAGAACGATGAAAAAAGCCATTGCCGTGCTGCTCTGCCTCCTAGCCCTTGCCTTTGCCGCGTGCCCCGGGCTCGCCGCAAAGCTTGAGGACCTGCAAAAAGCCGCCGCCAAGGGAGACGCGCAGGCCCAGGTGCACCTGGGCGTGATGTACGCCGTGGGCCAGGGGGTCAAGCAGGATTACCAGAAGGCCTGCGAATGGCTGAAAAAATCCGCCGCCAGGGGCAACAGCCAGGCGCAGTTCTTTTTGGGCGGCATGTACCATTACGGCAAGGGCGTGAAGCAGGATTACCAGAAGGCGCGGGAATGGTACGAAAAAGCCGCCGGAAAGGGCGAGGCGCAGGCCATGTTCCTTTTGAGCAGGATGCACCGCGAGGGCCAGGGCGTCCCCCCCAATCCCCAGAAAGCCAGGGAATGCCTTGAAAAAGCCGCGGAATGGAATTTTGCCCCGGCGCAGGCCGAGCTGGGGCTCATGTACCGCAATGGCGCGGGTGTGAAGCAGGATTACCAGAAGGCGCGGGAATGGCTCAGCAAAGCCGCCGACCAGGGCATGGCCCCCGCGCAGTACGAACTGGGCAGGATGTATGAGAACGGCGAAGGCGTGGCCAAAAACGCCCCCAAAGCCCGCGAGTGCTATGAAAAGGCTGCAGAACAGGGCATGGCCCAGGCGCAGGCAAAGCTTGGCTCCATGTACCGCACGGGCCAGGGCGGGACGCAGGACCTTGCAGAAGCGCGGGCATGGCTCGAGCGCGCCGCCGTGCAGAACGACGCAGGCGCCCAGGCAGAGCTCGGCACCTTTTACGCCCAGGGGCTGGAAACCCCTAGGGACTACAAAAAAGCCAAGGCGCTCTTTGAAGCGGCAGCCGTGCAGAACGTAGGCAAGGCGCAGTTCAACCTGGCCTCCCTTTACGAACACGGCTTAGGCACCCAGCAGAACCTTGAATCCGCCAGCCAATGGTACGCCATGGCCTGCAAAAACGGCGTGCAGGAAGCCTGCAGCCCCGCAGAAAAGCTCGGGAAAACCCTGGCAAGTGCCGGGAACAAAATTCCCGGGAAGGCTGTTACGGGGAACACTGTTCCGGGCACCGCCGGAGCCGGCATCGCCGGAACCACCACTGCCGGGACCGCAGCCGATGGTGGCAATTCCGCATAAGCCCCTGCCGCAGGCACTGCAGGCA
>JAGADT010000050.1 GCA_017613475.1 Desulfovibrionaceae bacterium
CAGCAGGAATCCATGCAGCTGGGCGGGCTGGCAGGCAGGATGACCGTTGAAGGGCGCCTTGCCCCCTTCATGCCTTTTCTGGAGTTCGCCAGGCAGGCCCATATCGGCAAGCAGACGGCCTTTGGCCTTGGCCAGGTGAGGATCGCTCCCGTAGGCTCGGCATAGGGACCCTGACCAGGCTGGAACGGCACGGGCACCCTGGCCAGGCAGGAGCGGCGCCTTACCGGCACAGCCCGCAGCAGACGGCACGGGCTTTGCGCGGATGATCTGCCGCCGGCAGGCTTTTTTGCAACATATTGGAAACACTTGTTTTTTCATTTTGCCCGCAAAATCATGCGCGCAAAAAAGGTCTGTGTTTCCAGGCTCTTGCAAAATCGAATGCAACCTTGTAAAAAAATAAGGGCACGGACCTGAATCATCCGCGCAAAATGGCTGCCAACCCCTTAAACAGCAAGGGAAAATAAGGCAGCTTAGAATAGACCTGCATTAAAAAGGGGTTGTGACTTTAAATAAATACAATTTCCCCGACACGGATGCAGAACCTCGGTAAGAATAGACCTGTTTTAAAAAGGGGTTGTGACGTTTCAAACCAATTCGAATGAAAAAGAACGTCTTTCAGTTCGTTAGAATAGACCTGCATTAAAAAGGGGTTGTGACTACATAGTCTTCTCCTTCTTCTAGATTTTCCACGCCGTTAGAATAGACCTGTTTTAAAAAGGGGTTGTGACAAATAAGGGAAGGAGTTAATTCTCCTTCCCTTTTGTGCAAGTGCAATATGGCATGTCATAAAAAAACTTAGGCATAGCGCCCTTATATGTCGCTTCAAAGGCGACATTTCCCGTTCAGGGCGGCTGCATTGAAAAGACATTAAGCGCCAGCATGATGTTGTTCTTTTCCGTGGCATATTGCAGCAAGCGCAAATTGCACATGCAATAAAAAAGGGATAAGACATATCCATATACGCTGTGAATGGTTATGCGGCTGTGTCAGCCAGGCAAAGGAAAGGCCCATGATCGCCTACATAACAACGCAGGGCGCGCGGCTGATAAAAGAAGGCCGCAGGCTTATCGTCTGCGCGGGGGAGGAACGCCACACGCTGTTCGCCCATAAGCTTGAACAGGTCATCCTTGTCGGCAACGTGGCCCTTACGGCTCCGGCGCGCTCACTGCTGCTGGCGGGCAACATCGACACCGTCTTCATGAAGACGGACGGGCGCTACAGGGGCAGGCTCGTTTCCGCCCATCCCGCCAACCCCTTCCTGCGCAAGCGGCAGTTCCTGCTTACGGATGACCTGCCCTTCCGCCTGCGGGTGGCCAAGAGCATCATCAAGGGCAAGATCGAAAATCAGGCCGCCCTGCTCATGCGCGTCAAACGCGCAGCGCAGAACCCGGAGCTGGAGCCTGCCATCCACAGCCTCCGGAGCTATGCGGGCATGATAGAAGAAGCGGAATCGCTTGGCGGGCTGCGGGGGATAAGGAATGGCATCCGGCAGCGGCGGAGAGCATGAAAAACTGAATGTTAGCGGAGGCATGACGATGGGAAAGGACATCACCTGCGTCGAAGATCTGGAAAGCAGGCTGCGTGAGCAGGACTGCTTCATCTTTGCCGACAGCTACAATACGGATCTGAAAAAGGAGCTGCTCGCCCGCAGGTTCTCCTTCTACACGGTCTATGACAAGAACGAAGATGAACGGTACGTCGTAGCCTGGTATGAGGGAAAGCACATCGAAAAGTACAGGGAAGCAACGGAGATCCTCGGCGTGAAGATGGAGCCGGTGGATCCGTCTGTCAAAACATTCAGGCAGCTGTGCGAAAAGCATTTTAATTTCCTGCACGGTCCCTACAGGCTGTCCGATAAGAAGAATTTGCCGCACAGGCTTTATGGGCTCGGATTCTTTGAAAAGTGGCTCGTTTTGTCCAAGGAGAAGAAACTCGGCCACAAGCTGTATTTTTAAGGCGGGGCAGGACTGGACTGCTGGCCTCATCCTTTTGGGGAAGATGGAAAAGCCATCAGCGCATGGCTAACCTGCTCAAAGGCAGGGCGTCATATAGAGCGGCAGATAGACAATGCCTTTTTCAACCCTGAAATTCTGGCTGTGGATGACATACGCCGTGTGCAGCATAGCAGCATACCTGGCAATGAATTTCCTGATGGAGGAAAGGGCATAGCCTTTGCCGGATTTCACTTCTATGGGCGAAATGTTATGCCGGGACGTAATGCTTCTCTTGGCGATGAGAAAATCAACTTCCATGCGGGAGGCCGCATCATCCCGTGACGAATTTGAATAGAAATACAGCTTGTGGCCGGAAGCCGCGAGCATCTGGGCCACGATATTCTCGACCAGCATGCCCTTGTTTATTTCCAGCTTGTCAAAGAGCAGCTTCCTGTACAGCTCTTCGGAAACGATGGCGTTTTCATCAAAGGCGTGGCTGATAAGCAGCCCCGTATCTGCCATATAGCATTTCAGCGCCAAACGCTCCATGTTCAGCTTCAAGCCAATGCTGGGCTCCGTACACCTATAGCAATTATTGGTAATCATGGCATCATCCAGCCAAAAAAGCGCGTCTTCGTATTCCCTGAAGCGCGCTTCCTTTTTGAGCGATGCCAGCTGGAATTTTTTTTCATGCTTCTGAAGCTGGGCAGGAATATCGTCAAACAGGCTCCTCACTTTGGCTTCGCAGCCCGCTGCGTGCTTTGCAATATCCGCCCGGTAGAGGGCAAGGATATCGCGCTTTATGCGGTCAACGGCAGAAAAGTCCTTTTCATCTGCAAAAGCGGCAACGGCCTGGGGCATGCCGCCAACGATCATGTACTGGCGGAAAAAGTCCATGGCCTTCCGGTGAAAAGACTCATCCGGGGCAGCCTGCTTTTCAAAGCAGCGGGCAATAATGGGCATCAGCTGATCCTGGCCCAGAGCCCAGAGGAATTCCTCAAAATCCATAGGGAACATTTTTACATGCCGCTCTTCGGACGGAATGACGATGTCCTGGACATTTTTACGGATGGACATCAGCGATCCGGTTTCAATATAGTCATAGCGCCCATCGGCAACCAGATATTTAATCGCCGCCCTGGCACGGGGAAACATCTGGACTTCGTCAAATATGATGAGGGACTCACGATCGTGCAGCCTTACGTTGAACAGGCTGGAAAGGTAGAGGAAAAAGGTGTCCAGGTCGTTGAGATGCCGGTCAAACAGCTCGCGGATATCGCTGCCTGCCCTGTTAAAATCAATGAGGATGTAAGACTTGTACTCCCTGCGCCCAAATTCCTCTGAAATATAGCTTTTTCCAACCCGGCGGGCGCCGTCAATAAGCAGGGCGCTTTTCCCGCCCTCGGCCTTCCATTGCTTCATCGTATCGTAAATTTTGCGCTTCATTGCCGCTCCTGAGCATTGGAATCACGTTTTCAAGAAATTTTTAATGCTGATTTTTCACGTTTTCAAGATTTTTTAAATGGCTGATTATCACGTTTTTAAACAATACAACAGGGGCTATCGCAAACAGACGCTCCCTGCCATGCCCAAACAGCTTTCCTTACACGAAAATGCCAGAAAAAAATGTTGCCATAACAACGGACTCAAGCATTGGCAGGGGCTATTGTCAAAACATGCGGGGACTGCCATGAAGGAAGAATCCGGAGCCATTTTTTCCGCGGATGGCCGGTTCAAAATGGCATTGCGCCGCCACGAAAAGACCAGCGGAACAAGCAGGAGAAAATCATGGGCGATATGTTTTGCTTCCAGTGTGAACAGACAGCGGGTGGAAAGGGCTGCCTTAAATCCGGCGTCTGCGGGAAAAAGGCGCCTACGGCCAGGCTTCAGGACCTCCTCATCGGGGAATTGATTGCCCTTGCGTCATGCGCAGAAGGGAAACGCTCCCCTGAACTGGACGCCCTTGTGGAAGATTCCCTGTTTACAACGCTGACCAACGTTAATTTTGACGATGGCTCCATTGCCGCCCTCACGGAAAACGTGCGCGCCGCCCGGGGCGGATGCGGCCAGCCCTATGAGCTTTCGGCGCTATGGGACGCGCAGGAGGATGTGCGGAGCCTGAAATCCCTCCTGCTTTTTGGCATGAAGGGGATAGCCGCCTATGCCCACCACGCCAGAGTGCTGGGAAAAACAAGCGAAGAAGCTGTCGCGTTCTTCTACAAGGGGCTGCGCCTGCTGGGCTCAAACGCCGGGACGGAAGAGCTCCTTGCCGCTGTGCTGGAAGCCGGCAAAGCCAATCTTGCCTGCATGGAAGCCCTGAACGATGCCAACCGAACCTATGGCGTCCCCGCACCTGCCGAAGTGCCCCTCAGCATAGAGAAAGGGCCTTTCATCATCGTTACGGGGCATGACCTCCTGGATATGGCAAAGCTGCTGGAGCAGACGGAAGGCAAGGGCATAAATGTCTACACCCATGGGGAAATGCTTCCCGCGCACGGCTATCCGGAACTGAAAAAATATCCGCATCTCAAGGGGCATTTCGGCACGGCATGGCAGAATCAGCAAAAAGAGTTCGCCAACGTGCCAGCCCCCATCCTGTTCACCACCAACTGCATTATGCCCGTGAAGGAAAGCTATGCCGACCGCGTATTCACAGCGGGGGTCGTGCAGTACCCCGGCATGAAGCACATCGGTGAAGACAGGGATTTTTCAGAAGTCATTGCCAAAGCCCTTGAACTTGGCGGCTATGCCGAGGATACGCCGCTTCCCGGCATGAACGGCGGAAAACGCGTGATGACAGGCTTTGGGAGCGAAGCCATCCTGGCGAATGCCGGGACGATTGCAGAGGCCGTGAAAGCCGGCGCAATACGGCATTTCTTCCTTGTCGGCGGATGCGACGGCGCCAAGCCTGGCCGCAGCTATTTCACGGATTTTGTCCGCAGCACACCCGCCGATACCGTTGTCCTGACGCTGGCCTGCGGCAAATTCCGCTTCAACGATCTTGACCTTGGCACTATCGGAGGCATCCCCCGCCTGCTCGACATGGGGCAGTGCAACGATGCGTACGGCGCCGTAAAAGTGGCGCTGGCCCTGGCGGACGCCTTCAAATGCGGCGTCAATGACCTGCCCCTCTCGCTGGTCCTTTCGTGGTACGAACAGAAGGCCGTGGCCATCCTGCTCACGCTTCTGTACCTGGGCATTAAAGATATCCGCCTTGGCCCGTCCCTGCCGGCCTTTGTTTCCCCGGCCATCCTGGATTTCCTGGTGAAGAAGTTTGGCATAAAGCCTGTGACAAGCGCAGAAGCCGATCTCGCCGAGATATTGAAGTAAACGTTTTCCAAATAGCCCTGGCAAGGAGATGATGAATGAAAACCCTGGTCGTCTATTCTTCACGGACAGGCAACACCCGCAAGGTTGCTGAGGCCATTGCCCAGGTCCTGCCAAACGCGGAAATATACCCCGTCAGCCAGGCGCCTGACGCCGAAGGCTATGATTTTGTCGCGCTTGGGTACTGGGTGCGGCGCGGCGGGCCGAACAACGCAAGCAGCGCCTATATGGCAACCGTAAAAAACGCGAAGGTGGCGCTCTTCGGCACACTTGGCGCCTGGCCGGACTCGCCGCACGCCGCCCAATGCCGGCAGAGGGGGGAAGAGCTCCTAAAGGAACCGGAACGGGGCAACCGCGTGCTTGGCACCTTCCTGTGCCAGGGAAAAGTGGACCCGAAAGTCGTGGAAAAAGTCCAGGAACGCGGGGACAGCAAGCACCCCATGACCCCTGAACGCATGGCCCGCCTGGCAGAAGCCGCCAAACATCCGGATGAAGAAGACCTCCGGCAGGCCCAGGAAGCCTTCAGGGCCTTTTTGCAGGAGGCCATGCGCGGGCAATAGCGCGTTCAGGTTAAGGCGTGCCCACATCATGACCGGCGGCGCGGGATAGCCTGTTGCCTTTGCGCGTGACGGCTTATAGTATGGCGCATAGCAATGGAGGTCTGCATGAAACTCACATCAGCGCTTGCCGCCGTGCTCATCGCCCTGCTCCCCGCCGCCGCGATGGCCGACAGCATCAGCAGGAAACTTGAAGGCACATGGGTCGAAACACGGCAAATTGAAGGCCATCCGCGGACAAAACTGCATTTCAGGGGGCGGAAGCTCCGCTTCGAGAACATGTACGGAACGTCCGCCGATGTTGAATACAAAGCCGCCGAAAAGAAAGACGGCACCTTCTCCATCAGCTTTGAATACCGGCACAAGGTCAGGCGGGGCAACGGGCGGATTGTCGAGCACAGGGAGGCCCCGGATTTCCTGTACCACGTGGAAAACGGGCGCCCCATCCTTTCTGAGACCGTCATCGAGCTCGATGGCCGCGGACTGATCATCTTTGGCGAATACCTGCGCGAAGAAGATTTTGCCGACGGCTTTGAATCCGAACTTAAGAAGACGCTGAACAACAGGCCGTTCCCGCCCATGATGAAGGAATGAGCGAAAAAACGCCGGAGCACAAAAAAGCCCCGCAGGGCCATGCGGTCCTGCGGGGCTTTGATCTGCGATGGAACGGCTTAGCCGGCGCTGCCGCCATCCAGCTTATTGCCGCACTGCGGGCAGAACTTGGGCGGCTTGCTTTGGTCCTTCGGCTCCCAGCCGCACCTGCTGCAGCGGCACTGGGGCTTTTTCGCCCCGCATTCCTGGCAGTAATTGCCATTGTTCACCGCGCCGCAGGCGCAGGTCCAGCTTCCGTCCTCCTTGCCAAAGAACACCTGCCCAAAAGCCTTGCCCAATGAGCTGATGGCGCCCATTACCCTGGACGAGGCGCTTTCCTGCCCCGGCGTTCCGCTGCTGCCGGGCACGCCTCCGCCGGCATCCTGCCCGCCATCGGCGGCGGGGCTGGCCTGCGGCTGCGCAGCTCCGGCTGCCTGCCCCGCAGCGGGGGAAGCATCCAGGGCCACATTCTCCGCCAGGTAGCGGTCGGAATCCGCCCACAGCTTTTCCTCGCCCGTCAGGTCCGCCATGCCGGCATAGGGCACCTTGCGGCTGCGCCCGTCACCGTCATAGGCAAAGATGTTCAGGGTCACCAGCGTCTTGTCCAGGCGCAGGGTGAAGAGCGATTTCTGCCTGCC
>JAGADT010000051.1 GCA_017613475.1 Desulfovibrionaceae bacterium
GATGCCGCATTTATTGTTCAGGGCCTGGTTAAAGACCAGAACGCTCATGTCAATGTCTGCTTTTGTCGTTTCATGGGAGCAGACGCTGATGCGGATGACGGACTGCCCTTCCCACTGGCTCCCGCCGCACCAGCAGATGCCGCTGCGCTGAACAAAATTCAGGATGCGGAGCGTTTCCGCTTCGCTGTGCCCCCTGACCATGAACTGATTGAAACAGGGCGGATTAACCAGTATCAGGCCGATTTTAGCAAGTTCGCCGGCAAAATAGGCCGTGCTGTCGCAGAGATGGTCCACGAGATGCTCGGCACCGCTTTTTCCCAAATATTTTAGGACGGCCCAAAGGATTACGCCCCGGACGCGCCGGGACATTTCCGTTGTGTAAAGCATGTTGTCGCGGTGTTTACTGCGGGGGATGTACGGACCGCTGATTTGCAGCGCCTGAACCAGGGATTCCCTGTGCCGGCATAAGACAAGTCCGCAGTCATAACCGGCGTTAAGCGTTTTGTGCGCGTCACAATTCCAAGAGTCCGCCTTTTCCATACCTTTGACAAGATACCTGTATTTTTTTGAGCAGGCGGCCCAAAGGCCAAAGGCGCCATCAATATGGACCCAGGCCCCGGCTTTATTCGCTGCGCTGCAGAGCTCGTCAAAAAAGTCGAAGCTGCCGCCATTGACATGCCCTGCCTGAAGGATGAGAAGGGTACGCTCGTCCATCTGGGGCACCTTTGCGGGGAGCATGCGTCCTTTATGGTCTGTTGGAACACGAACGATGTCGTCCGTGCCTATGCCCAGTACGCTGAGTGCCGAGGCTACTGCGCCATGTGCGCCTGCGCCCAGGACGACGCGAACAGGGGGAGCGCTGCGCAGGCCGCTTTTGGCGACAGAATAGCCCTGCCTGGCCAGCAGTTCATTGCGTGCTGCGGCCAGGGCGCAGAGCAGGGCGTTTGAGGATCCAGTCACCAGCCCCAGAGCCGTGCCTTCTGGCAACCCGAAGAGTTCTCTTATCCAGTTTTCACAAACCTGCTCCAGCACCGACGCCACGGGTGACATGGCGTACAGTGCTCCATTGGCATTCCATGTGTCCGCTATCCATTCAGCGGCATGGGCTACGGGGAGCAGTCCGCCGTTCACGAAACCATAATAACGTCCACCAATTTGGGCCGTTGTACCTGCTGCGCCGACAGAATGCAGTTGTTCAATCACACTGGCAGCTTCCGTGCCCTCAGCGGGAAGCGGTTCGCAGAACTGTTTCAGTCCAGCCAGATGTTTTTCGCTGGGAAATGCGGGTTTTTCCGCCATTTCATCCAGATATTCGCAGGCGTAGCGTTCTGCCTGCATCAGCAGGTTTCGGTAGCTCTCGTCCATGCCCCGGTTTCCTCCCCGTGATGCGCCTACTTTCCCGCGCCGCAGCACTTCTTGTATTTTTTGCCGGAACCGCAGGGGCAGGGATCGTTGCGGCCTATGCGTTCCCCGGCGCGGGCGGGCTGGCGTTCCTGCTCGGCTTCTTCGCCGGAATAGGAGAGGTTGACGGGCTGCGCCTTGTGCTGGAACTGGTCAGGCAGCTCTTCGGGGCGGAGGGGTTCCTCAGGTTCCTGCGGAAGGTCCTCATCCATGATCTGCAGGTCTTCCGGGGCTTCCTGGGGCTGGACGCGCAGCCTGGTGAACGCCCGGAAGGCGCCTTCCTTGATCCGCTGCAGCAGGCTCTGGAACATGTTGAATCCTTCCCGCTTGTATTCAAGCTTGGGATCACGCTGCCCGTAGCCGCGCAGGCCTATGCCATCCCGCAGGGAATCCATGTTGCGCAGGTGCTCCTTCCAGTCCCTGTCAAGCTCTTCAAGCAGGAAGTAGCGGATAAGCTCCTTATATACGGGGCCGGCGTCTTTCTTAAGCTGGGCAAGGCGGGAGAGCACCAGCTGCTTGGCCTCTTCCTGGGAGGGCAGGGGGGCGTTGTCCGGCAGCGCGCCCTCCAGGTTGAGCACGTCCTTCAGCGTTCCGCGCACTTCTTCCGCGGCTTCTTCAGGGTCTGCCTTGGGCACGCTCAGCGGCGCGTAGGCTTCTTCCAGCACGTCATCCAGGTAGGTATCCAGGATGGCATCGACGTTTTCCTCAAGCATCAGCTCGCGGCGCAGGGCGTAGATGACTTCGCGCTGCTGGTTCATGACGTTGTCGTACTCGAGGAGCGTCTTCCTGATTTCAAAGTGGTGCCCCTCAACCTTTTTCTGCGCCGATTTAATGGCGCGGGAAACCATGCGGTTCTCAATGGGCTCGCCTTCCTCCATGCCAAGGCGCTGCATGATGCCGGAAAGCCTGTCTGAGCCAAAGAGGCGCATGAGGTCGTCTTCAAGGGAAAGGTAGAAGCGGGAGGAGCCGGGGTCGCCCTGGCGGCCGGCGCGGCCGCGGAGCTGGTTGTCGATGCGGCGGCTTTCATGCCGTTCCGTGCCCAGGATGTGCAGCCCGCCCAGTTCCTTGACGCCTTCTCCAAGCACAATGTCGGTGCCGCGGCCGGCCATGTTGGTGGCAATGGTCACTTTGCCGGCCTGGCCTGCCTGAGCCACAATTTCGGCTTCCTGCGCGTGGTGCTTGGCGTTCAGCACGCTGTGGGGGATGCCCTTCCTGCGCAGCATGGCGGAAATGAGCTCGGAGGTTTCGATGGAAATGGTGCCTACCAGCACGGGCTGGCGCTTTTTGTACAGTTCCTCGATGGCGGCGACGATGGCGTTGAATTTCTCCCGCTTGGTGCGGTAGATGAGGTCCGGGTAGTCCTTGCGGACCATGGGCCGGTTGGATGGGATGCTGATGACTTCCAGGTTGTAGATCTGGCTGAATTCCACTGCCTCGGTATCCGCCGTGCCTGTCATGCCGGACAGCTTGTCGTACATGCGGAAATAATTCTGGAAGGTGATGCTGGCGAGCGTTTGGTTTTCCGCCGCGATTTTAACGCCTTCCTTGGCTTCAAGCGCCTGATGCAGCCCGTCGCTGAACCTGCGGCCGGGCATGAGGCGGCCCGTGAATTCATCAACGATGACGACCTGGTCTTCCTTCACAATGTAGTCCACATCGCGCCGGAAAACGTTGTGCGCCTTCAGGGCCTGGAGCACATGGTGCTGGATGGTGATGTTGGAGGGATCGTAGAGGTTGTCCAGGCCAAGCAGGCGCTCCACCTGGGCCACGCCGTCTTCCGTCAGGGTGACGGTGCGGGCCTTTTCGTCAATGGTGAAGTCCTTGTCCTTGCTGAGGCGGCGCACGAGCTGGTCCATGCGGGTGTAGAGCGAGGTTGAATCTTCCGCGGCGCCGGAGATGATGAGCGGTGTCCGCGCTTCATCAATAAGGATGGAGTCCACTTCGTCCACGATGGCAAAATGGTGTTCGCGCTGGACAAGCTGGTCCGGGTAGAACTTCATGTTGTCGCGCAGGTAGTCGAAGCCGAATTCGTTGTTGGTTCCGTAGGTGATGTCGGCGGCATAGGCTTCCTTGCGCTCTTCATCCGTCAGCCCGTGGAGGATGACGCCTACGCTCAGTCCCAGCGCCTTGTAAATCTGCCCCATCCATTCGGCGTCGCGCCGCGCCAGGTAGTCGTTTACGGTAACCACATGCACGCCCTTGCCTTCCAGCGCGTTGAGCACAACGGGGAGCGTGGCCACCAGGGTTTTGCCTTCGCCGGTTTTCATTTCCGCGATTTTGCCCTTGTGGAGGGTAATGCCGCCAACCAGCTGCACGTCAAAGTGGCGCATGTTGAGGACACGCCGGCTGGTTTCGCGCACAAGGGCGAACACTTCAGGCAGGACGTTGTCCAGCGTTTTTGCGCCGCTTTGGACAAGCTCGCGCAGGGCGCTTAAGCGTTCGGGGAGTTCCGCGTCCGCCAGCGCCGTCATCTCAGGTTCAAGGGCGTTGATCCGTGCGACAACAGGCCGCAGGCTTTTGAGAAAGCGTTCGTTTTTGGTGCCGAAGATTTTGCGAATCAGAAAACCGATCATGCAAGCTCCATCGAAAAAATCAGGAAAGTGCCGGAGATTTTTGGGCTCCTGAGGGTTGAAGCCGGTGCAGGATTCCCGGCACTGCGGGAACTGGAGCGGCTGAAAAAGCAGTATTCGTGTTGTCTTGCGTGCCGCTGTTTTGGGGGCGGGCGCAAAAAAGCCTTTGCTGCTGCAAGCGCAAAAGGCTGCCTGGCCGGAAAAAACTGGTGCCTGACATGGTTGTTTTTTTCAGCAGCGCAAAGCTTTCCTGCTTAGATAAGACATGCCGCGCAGATTGGCAATGGAAAGCGCGGGGAAAGAAAGCAAAGGCCTGCCGGCAGAGGGGAAGGGTCTGGCGGCAGGCCTTGTGAGCGGTTGGAGCAGGCGTGCGGAGAACTACTTGCCGCAGCACTTCTTGTATTTTTTGCCCGACCCGCAGGGGCAGGGATCGTTGCGGCCGATTTTGGGCGCTTCGCGGTGGAAGGTGTCGTGGCCCTGAAGGTCGCCGTCCATGTACAGCCATTTCCCGTCCACTTTCTGGAAATAGGCTTTTTCATGCAGCATCTGGGGGATGTTGCCGTACATGTAGCGGGCGATGAAGGTGACTTCGCCCTTTTCATCATTTTCGCCGCCATCAACGGCGGAGAGGATTTCAAGGCCGTCCCAGCGTACGGACTTGGACCATTCCTTCATGTTTTCGCTGCTGGATTCTTCACGGATGGAGGGATCGACGCTGGCATCCAGAAAATCGAAGTTGCCAACAACGTGGGCGGAATATCTGGCGCGCATAAGGGCTTCAGCCGTAGGCGCAGGGCTCGTTCCGTCGAGAATTGGGCCACAGCAGAGGTCAAATTCGCGGCCGGAGCCGCAGGGGCAGAGACTCATTGGGGATTCTCCTTTGCGGATCAGTATGGCGCGTGGTCCCGCGTGCTTGCGGCAGCGTGCGGGAACGCTGATTGTTTTTGCAGTCCAGAGCTTTACCTTTCTGGTGGCTTGAGCGTCAAGTGGGCAGCCCGGGGATGGAGCAAACAAAAACGGCCTGCGCGGGGCAGGCCGATTTTGAAAAGGTTAAGGAAGGATTCAGGAGGAAGGATACTTATAATATAGCAAGATGCGTGCCAAAGTTCGCTTCATATTTAACAGCGTGTAATTATTAACTTTTATAGTTGAGAACAGACTGTGTGGTGTAAAAATTTTTTTCTGGGGCTGTATAAAAAAGGCTCTTCATGGCAGGAAAGCAAAAAATTTTTATACCGCTGCGCCGTGTCAGGGGCGCTCTTCCACCCCTTCGCTGAAGCGCTGGGAGGTTTTTACGAGCTTGATTTCATGGAGGGGGATATCCGGAGTGACAGCCCGGGCCAATACCAGCGGAGAAATATACGTTTCGCTCCAGTCAAAAGTCAGTTCCAGTCCGGTTTCACGTTCGCGGATTGAGGAAAACAGCGGGCGGATATCATTGGTCCGCGGTCCCTTTTTGGTTTCCCTGGTGAGCATGAAGGAAGGCGCGGCGGCAAAGGCATGCCAGCGTTCAAAAAACAGGCCCTGGGGAGCGCTTTCTTTTCCAAAGGGCTCGCGGCGGAGCGTGAAGGTTTCGCTTTGCGCGCCGACGGCCTTGAGGTTGGCGGGAATGGGTTCAATTTTAGTGAGCTTCATGCCGCGGACAAAAAGCGGCTCCAGTCTTGAGCGGACGTCTTCCGGCGGAATGGGGAGCCGCAGCGTAATGGCAAACCATTCCGCAAGGCTTTCCACGCCAACAGGCAGGGCGCGCCCGAACGAAAGGAGCGGCATGGGGTGGAAGCCCTGGGAAAAGGCCATGGGCATGCCTGCCCGGCGCAGAAGCCTTTCCAAAAAGGACTGCAGCTCCAGCTGGCTGATATAGGCGGCTTCGTGCTGCTTTGTGTGCCAGACGCGGTAGCGCACGGCCTTGACGCCCAGCCCTGCGGCAATGGCCGGCGGCGCGGTTGGCTTATGGCGCGGGGGCGGCGCGATGAGGCGGCCTTCCGCATCCCTGAGCGGAGCGTGGGCCTGCTGGTCGCGCTGGGGCAGGACCAGGCGGTTGCAGAGGCTCGTCCCTTCCGGCAGCGCGGGGTTTTTGGCGAGCCTGGAGGGGCCTGCTGCCGTATCGCACGCTCCGCAGTGGCGGCAGGCTTCGTAGCGGCAGTCGCCGGTGATGCGGCCTTCAAAGGCGCGGCGGCGTTCTTTAAGCAGGAAGCCGCGCGAAACGCCGCCTTCAATGTGATCCCAGGCAAGCGCTTTTTCCGGGTCGCGGGGGCCTGTGTAGAAGGCAGGGTCAAGATCTTCCTCGCGCATGGCCTCAAGCCAGGGATCAAGGGAGAAATACTCCATCCAGTCCGCAAAAATGGCGCCCTTGCGGTAGGCTTTTTCCACCACATCGGCCAGGCGGCGGTCGCCCCTGGAAAGGATGCCTTCCAAAAAGCTCACCGCGGGCTCATGCCAGCGCATTTTCAGTGCCTTCTCCTTTTTGAAGCTTTCAAGCACAAGATGCACGCGGCGGGATATTTCTTCCATGGGAATCTGCCCTTCCCATTGGAAAGGCGTGTGCGCCTTGGGCACAAAAGGCGAGAGCGCGGCCGTAACCTGGAGCCTGGGCATGCCGCGGCCCGCGGCGTCCCTGACTTTCCGGCATAAATCGGTGATGGCAAGCAGGTCGTCGTCAGTTTCTCCGGGAAGGCCGATCATGAAATAGAGCTTGACCTGCTGCCAGCCGTGCTGGAACAGTTTCTGCACGTGGACAATAAGCCCTTCCTCCGTCACGCCCTTATTGATGATGTCGCGCAGCCGCTGGCTCCCTGCTTCAGGGGCCAGCGTGGCGCCTGTGCGGCGGATGTCGGCCATTTTCGCCATGATGTCGTCATCAATGGAGCCGACCCTGAGCGAAGGCAGGGAAAGGGCAATCTGCTCGGCGGCGCAGCGGTCGGCGGCGCTGAGAAAAAGGGCCTTGAGCGCAGAAAAATCCCCTGCGCTTAATGCAAGGAAGGAAACTTCGTCAAAGCCTGTGGATTTCAGGCAGCGTTCAAGCGTGGCGCCGGCATTTTCCAGGCTGCGTTCCCTGGCAGGGCGGTAGAGCATCCCCGCCTGGCAGAAACGGCAGCCCCGCGTGCATCCGCGGGCGATTTCAAGGCTCAGCCTGTTGTGCACGGCTCCGAAAGGAAGCACCTGGCGTTCGGGGTAGGGTGCTTCGTTTAAGTCGGCGACAACGCGCCTGGCGGGGCGAGGCAGATCGGGGCAGAGGGGTATCAGGCGCGCCGGATCGCCTTGGGAAGGCGCGTAAAGCCCGGGCACGTAAACGCCGGGGATGAACGCTGCGGCGCGGAGGTATTGGGCGCGGCTCCAGCCCTCGCTGCGGGCTTTTTTCAAAAGCTCGCAGACATCAGGAAGCAGAGTTTCCCCATCGCCCAGCATCATCAGGTCCATAAAGGGTGCCAGGGGCTCGGCCGCCGTGGTGCAGCCGCCTCCGGCCGCCACAACGGGATACTCGTCAAGCCCCGCTTCAAGCCTGTCCGATGCCCTGAAGGGGATGCCGGCGAGGTCCAGCATGTAGAGCACATTGGTGTAGCAGAGCTCATGGGTGATGGCAAAGCCCAGGAGATGCGTTTTGCCAAGGGGGGTATCCGATTCCAGCGTTGCCAGCTCAAGATGATATTTCCGTAAAAGTTCCCCAGCTTCAGGCTGCGGCGCGTACACGCGTTCGGCGAGCATGTCGCTGCGGTCATTGAGGATGGAGTACAGGATTTTCTGCCCCAGGTAGGACATGCCGACTTCGTAGAGGTCAGGGAAAGCCAGCACGCAGTGCAGCATGCCGGGAGTGAGGGGCTTGTGGACGCTGCCTTCTTCCGTACCTAAGTAATGGCTTGGCCGGGGCAGGAGGGAGAGGATTTCTTTCATCGTGAGCCTTGGGCTGGAAACATGAGCGCGGGGGCTTTTTTTGCTGAAAAGCCGGCGAACCGCAGGGGATCGCCGGCCTTTGACTGCATGGGGCGCAATGCGCCTTTTACATGGCAGAATGCCTTTGGAGGCTTAGTTGGTGATGATGCCGCCGCCCATGGGCTGGGTGCCCTGCAGCGTCATGCCCTTCATGCCGGTCAGCGTAAGGTTTGTGCAGGCTTCAAGGTACTTGCCTTCAAGGCCTTCCGGCAGTTTTTCGTACATATAAAGGAAATGGCGGGCTTCGATTTTGCCCTTGAATTCTTCTTCAAAGGGATAGCCGTAGGGCAGCATCATCATCTGCACACCGCCCTGCTGGGTGGGAACAACCTGCAGGATGGCTACATCGCTGAGGCCTTCTTCCGTGTATTTGCCGAGCGCCAGCTCACCGGTGACCAGTTTGACCAGACGGACATCATACGCCATAAGAAATTCTCCTTGAATAGGAAGCGGTTCGCTTTTGGGGTCCGCGGGCTGCGGACTTCCTTTAGGTAGGTGTTCCGCCGTGCTCTGTCAAGTTTTACAATCAGGCGGACATGCGGTAGAGCCTGAAAAGTTAGTTTATGCCATTGCCTGGAGAGAGTATGCGCGCAGTTATGGATGCCATTGGGTATGCGTTCAGGGATGAGTCGCTTTTGTCCGTGGCGTTGACGCACAGTTCGTGGGTCAACGAGCAGGGCGGCGGGGCGCTCCGCCACAATGAGCGGCTGGAATTTCTCGGCGACGCCGTGTTTGAGCTGCTTGTGACCGAGCGCCTGTTCACGCTGTTCCCTGATGCTCGGGAAGGCGATTTGACACGGCTGCGCTCGTCATTGGTCAGCACGGTCTCCTTTGCCGCCATTGCCCGCCGGATTGGCCTTGCGGATTCCCTGCGGATGGGCCGCGGGGAGGAGCAGCAGGGCGGGCGGGACCGCGATCCCCTCCTTGCCGACGCGTTGGAGGCTGTGCTTGGGGCCGTGTACCTGGATGGCGGACTGCCGGCGGCAAGGGGCGTGGTTGGCAGGTTGTTTGAGGATCGCTGGCCTGCTGCCGCGATAATGCCTGTGAAAAAAGATTACAAGACGCGCCTGCAGGAATGTACGCAGCGCTTGAAAGGAGCGTCCCGGGGGTTGCCTGTGTACGCGCAGGCGGAACCTTCTGGGGAGGAGCACGCGCCGCATTTTACGGCGGAAGTGACGCTGCCGGATGGGCGGCGCTTTACGGGCGAGGGGCAGAGCCGCCGTGCCTCGGAGCAGATGGCGGCCCGCCAGGCCCTGGAGGCGCTGGGCGCGCTTGATGAGCGTGCTGACGCGCAGGAGAAGACGGCAGTTTTGCGCGGGAGTAAGAAATCAGGGATTTATCATTTCCCGGGCTGCCGTTGCTACCATGCCGCCGGGAATGATGTGGAATTTCGCAGTAAGGAGGAAGCTGAAAAAAAAGGTTTCCGCCCGTGCAGGGTTTGCTCGCCCAGGTAAGCCTGCCTGTCCATTGGGGATAATTTTGTGCAGGGAGGCGCTTCAAGTCCGCGTGCAGCAAAATTTTTTAATAGATGTTATGCGGCGCTTTCTTGCATCGTAAAGGAGGCTTGATATGGCGGTTATTTTGAGCGTGGATTTCCCGCAGCCCAACGGGCCTTTTGGCGCGAAGATGAGTGAGGATTTTGCCTGGCTCGCCCAGAGCATTGCTGAAGAAGAGGGGCTTATCTGGAAAATCTGGACAGAGAATGCCGATGAAAAAACTGCGGGCGGTATTTACTGCTTTGATACGCGTGAACACGCGGAAAAATACCTGAAAATGCACACGGCTCGGCTTGAAAAATTTGGCTATGCTGGGATACGGGGTAAAATATTCGATATTAACCTTCCTCTGTCCCTCATTGATAAGGCGGAGTTCCTGAAATAGCCCGTATTGCCTGCCTGCAGCAGTGACCTGGCTGAACGCAGTGAAAACGGCTGTTAGTCCGGCATACATCCTGCGAATGACGAAAGAAAGGCCCGACGCGAAAGCGCCGGGCCTTTACTGTCTGGAGGAGAATTGCCTTAGCAGATGCCCTGCGTCAGCATGGCGTCGGCAACCTGGCGGAATCCGGCGATATTGGCGCCGAGAAGGAGCTTGCCGGGGGCGTTGAATTCCTTGGCGGTGGAGGAAGCCTGGTCATAGATGTTGGCCATGATCTTTTTGAGCTTTTCGTCCACTTCGTCAAAGGTCCAGTGCACCATGCCGGCGTTCTGGGCCATTTCCAGCTGGCTGGTGGCCACGCCGCCCGCGTTGGCAGCCTTGGAGGGTGCGTAGAGGATGCCCGCGTCTTCGTAGGCGTGGATCGCGTCGAGGCAGGAAGGCATGTTGGCGCCTTCGGCCACGGCAAAGCAGCCGTTCTTGATGAGCGTCTGCGCAGCCTTGAGGGAAACTTCGTTCTGGGTGGCGCAGGGGAAGGCCACATCGCAGGGAACAGCCCAGGTAGCGTTCATGCCTTCGGGGTATTCGCTGACAGGGATGTACTGGGCGCTGGGGCAGAGTTCCTTATAGCGGGTCAGGGAGGCGCGCTCCACTTCCTTCACCTGCTTGAGTACGTCAACGTTGATGCCTTCCTTCTGGTAGATGGTGCCCCTGGAGTCGCTGATGGTCACGGGCAGGGCGCCTACCTTATGCAGCTTTTCCACGCAGTAGATGGCCACGTTGCCGGCGCCGGAAACGGTGCAGGTGCAGCCTTCAAGGGAGCGGCCCTTTTCCGCCAGCATTTCCTGGGCGAAGTAAACAAGTCCGTAGCCGGTTGCTTCCGTGCGGGCGAGGGAGCCGCCGTAGAGCAGGGGCTTGCCGGTGAGCACGCCTTCGTAATGGGCCGTGAGCTTTTTGTACTGGCCGTAGAGGTAGCCGATTTCGCGGCCGCCAACGCCGATATCGCCGGCGGGCACGTCAACCCTGGGGCCGATGTGGCGGTACAGCTCGTTCATGAAGGCCTGGCAGAAATGCATGATTTCCATGTCGCTCTTGCCCTTGGGGTCAAAGTCAGAGCCGCCCTTGCCGCCGCCGATGCTCAGCTGCGTGAGGGAGTTCTTGAAGGTCTGCTCCAGACCCAGGAACTTCAGCACGCCGAGGTTGACGCTGGGGTGGAAGCGCAGGCCGCCCTTGTAGGGTCCAAGCGCGGAGTTGTACTGGATCCTGAAACCGTGGTTACTCTGGATTTCGCCCTTGTCATCCACCCAGTCCACACGGAAAGAGATGGTGCGCTCCGGCTCCACGATGCGTTCAAGAATCTTGTTCTTCTTGTAAACGGGATTGGATTCGAGAAGGGGAGTGAGCGAGGAGAGCACTTCCTCGGCAGCCTGCAGGAAGAGGGGCTGGTGCGCATAGCGCTTGGAAAGGTCAGAAAGGACGTCCTGAATGTACGGGTTCATGGTTTGCCTCCGGATGCGGCCGCGGCGACAAGCCGGGCGCATCAGCATGGGATAAAATTTGTTGTTTTCGTTGAAAGGCACAATACGCCAAAATATTTCCCATGACAATAGTGTTAATGACATAAATGAAAAAAAGTGAAAAATATTTTTTTATCAATAAAAACAATATAATAAAGTAAAAATAGTTGAAAAAATATATTACAATTTTGTAAATTAACAAAAATGTAATATTTTTGTGATGTCTGAGAGGCATCTTGCAGGCCCGTATTCAGTCAGGAAACACAGCCAGCGCCTGCATTGTCTGAGACGCAAAAAGAATTCTTTTAGTGGAATGGTGCTTTCGGGCGTCGGAGCGTTTTTATGGAAGATTCGGAGCAAAGCCGCTGGCTTGGGATTTTGCCGGAACGGAGGCTGGAAAGCGTAGCTGAAGGAGGGCTGTACCTGGCTCATCCTCCTGGTGAAGATCCCATGCCAATGCTTTGGGCCAGGCATACCCTTTCCCCCGAAGGGGTTAAGCGCTTTAGGCATCGGGGCGCGCCTTAGTTTTAAGCTTATGCACCCTGCCTGAAAATAGGGATTGACAAAAAGCTCAAACCCGTTGATTTCCCTCTCAGGTTTCGTGATTGAACGGTATCTGAATGCTGTTTGGCAAAAAGCCGCCGGAACAGTTTTGCCATGCAGGCGGGACTGCCGGGGGACGAACAATAAGACGTATGCTGGAGATGACGTAAAGATGGCTTCAACAGGACGAAAATTGGCAGCATGGCTTTTGGCTGCGGCGGCATTGTGTGCGCTTGCCTATGCCGGCGTGCGCATTACAGAGCGGCGGATAGAAAGCGTGGTCCGCGAGGGGCTTTCCAGTTTCGCGCAGGGCAAAGGCATGGTTATGGATGTTAAGGACATTCGCTATGCCCTTTGGAATAATCGCCTTGCCGTGAACGGGCTGGCCTTCAGGAATGCCGACCAAAATGGCCTTAACCTCTCTGTGCGGGAGGCTGAGCTGGAGGGGATTAACAGGATGATGGCCCTCCGCATGGCCTGGGGGGGGATGGAATCTCTGCCTGATGGCGTGCAGCCTGTTGCCAGCCGTGCCGTTGTCAGGAACCTCCATGCCTGGCCGTCACCTGACTGTACGCTCCAGGAGCGGGCGGTTGAGGGGCTTGCCATAGATATGTCCCAAATGAAGAAGCTACTGGATAAGGCGGCAGCCTCTGCCAGGACTTCTGAGAAAGTTGTGCAGATGGCCCTTGCCTCTGTCACATACAGCCAGGCTGGGAGCAAGGGGCTGCGGCTCCGCCAGGAATTTGCCCCCGGGCAGGAAGTCATTTTTGAAATGGATGAGGCTGTTGAGCGCGGGGTCAGCAGCGGGCACATGGATGAGTGCCTTATCCAGGGGATCCGCTGCCTGAGACCTGATGGCCAGGAGGCGCTGAGCATAAAGAAAACGCTGCTTCGCCAGCTGAACCTTTCAGCGCAGGTGCAGCAGTGGATTTATGGGGACGACAACGCTGAGCCTTCTCCCCTGGCTGTCATCAAGGAGCTTTTCGGCGGCGAGCGTTCTTTCCTGGAATTGTGCGAAGTGGAAGGCGTTACGCTTGCCGCGGGGATGGAGCCGGTTACGCTTGGGCTTTTCCGCTGGAAGAACCCGCAGACCAGGCCTTTTGCCTGCGGACTTGTTTTGGAGAAGCTGCACATGCCCCTGGGGCTTACGCCGGAGCTTGGCAGCCTTTCCCTGCTTGGCTATTCGCAGGTGGATCTGGATATCGCCCTCAGCGGGCAGTTCCAGCCCATGGGCAGTTCTCAGCCATCGGAACTGCGCATGGACGTCACAGGGCTGAATATGGGCACGGTTTCGCTTGCCTCGCAGTGCGTTTTGGATGACGTGTTCAGCCGCGGGCTGCAGCCCCAGGAGATGCTTGGTGAAGGCATCCGCGTGAAGAGCCTGAGCCTTGCCTATACGGAAGGGGGTCTGGTTGCCAAGATTGCCGGGCTGGGAAGGCGCCTTTTGGGCGTCAAGCCGGAAAGCCTGGTTGAAATGTTCAGCGAGTTCATGTGGAAAGCCCTGCCTGACTCTGAAAAAACGCCTGCAAAAGAGAAGCTGCTCTCCCAAATAAAGCTTTTCCTGAACAAGCCGGGAAAGATTTCTGTATCGCTTGTTCCGCCGGCGCCTGTGCCTCTTGGGAAATTGGATTCCGTGCTGGAAAAGCACTCTCAGGTGGAAATTCAGGAAGGCTCCAGGACGCTTCAGGAATTGTCCCTGTAGAGCTTCATTAACGTCCGCAAAGCCGCCTTTTCCTCAGGGAATAGGCGGCTTTTTTGCGGGCATGGCTCGGGATTGCGGGAGGTGAATCCTGCCTGCAGCCTGCTTAACGGCTGGGATTTTATCTGCCTAACAAACAACGCCGCAGAAGCCTGCGGCGTTTTTTGTTGGAGGGCGAACC
>JAGADT010000052.1 GCA_017613475.1 Desulfovibrionaceae bacterium
AACCTCAATGGGCCCGAACGGCACAAGCAGGATGGCCACCAGGGAAAAGAAGGAAACTTCGCACAAAAGGGCCAGCGCGCCCGGAAAGCCCACCCTGGCAATCCGCCCCACAGCCTCCCACTTAGGGCCCTCCGCTGCCGAAAGGAAGCGGCGGAAATCCGGCATGTGCAGGGCAAAGCCCGCAATCACGGCCAGCATAACCCAGCAGGTGATGGAGGAGGCGAGCCCCGCGCCGACGCCGCCCATGGCCGGGAAGCCGCATTTGCCAAAAATAAAGATCCAGTTCCCGGGGATGTTGACCGCTACGGCGGCCAGGCTGGCAGCCATGGCCGGCCTCACGCGGGAAAAGCCCTCCATGGCGCTGCGGAAAGCCACAAAGAGCAGCCACGCCGGCGCGCCGGGCAAAAGCGCCCGCAGGTAGCTGCCCGTAATGCCGGCCAGCTCCCCCTCTATGCCCAGCAGGGAAAGATGGTGCGAAAGGAAGAGGACCAGCCCCATGACCGGCAGGGAAATGAGGCCTGCCAGCCACAGCCCCTGGCGCAGGACCTGCCCGGCATCCTCCAGCCGCCCCTGCCCCCTGAGCTGCGCCACGGCAGGGGTGACGGCCATGACCACGCCCTGCCCAAAAAGCAGGATGGGCTGCCACAATGATACGCCAAGCGCCACCGCGGGCATATCCAGCGGGCCGGCATGGCCCGTCATCACCGTATCGGCCATGCCCAGGGACATCAGGGCAATCTGCGAGAGCAGCACAGGGAGCACCAGCCCCAGCTGCACCCTGAGCTCATGGCGCCAGCTTCCGCGCTCCGCAGGCAGGGAGCATGCTCCCTCAGCCGGTGATTCCCTGAGCGGCACAAAAAACCCTCTTTCCCATCCGCAGGCTAGAGCAGCCGGCCATCCCAGTTGAACAGGCCCGGACGGGGATTCACAGCCAATGTTTTTGGCGGCGCGTCATCCAGCTGCGCAAAAAAGCTGTAGCCCGCCGCTTCCAGCTCCGCTTTTTTCGCGCTCAAATCCAGCGGCCAGGCGGGAAAGACCCAGGTATTCTGGCCAAATTTCCGTGTCCAGAAGCTTTCCCCCTTCGGGCTCTGGAAGGGCTCGCCAGGCTTGATGCCCTCCGGCGCATGCCGCCCGATGCCCATGGGCCAGAAACCGCCCAGCACCATGCCCAGCGGCAGGGGGCTCTGCGCGGGCAGCGCCAGGAAATCCTCTCCGCTAAGCTCAGGGCTGACAAAGGCTGCGGAAAAGCCCAGGCGCGCCATGGCCTCTATGGCAAAGGCGTTGGCCAGGTTGCAGAAAGGCCCGGCGATCAAATCCAGCGGCTCGCGGGCTGCGGGCAGCTCGGCAAAAAACGCGGCCTGCCACGGCGCGTTGCACACGAAATGCCTGGCGCCGTTGCGCCGCGCCTCAAGGATCGTCCGCTTCCAGGCATCCTCCTCGTTGGGCCAGATCACCGGCGGCAGCCACCAGGCCATATCCGGCGCAACCGTCCGCGAAACCTCGCGCACGGAACGGGCCGTGAGCCACAGGCCCACAACGCTGGTCCGGCTGCGGCGGGTCTCGGTGCCATGGGGCACGGAAGAGCGCACCAGCATGTCCGGGCGGCGGCGCGCCTTTGCCGGGCGCGGCCACGTGGGCGTAAAGGACACATTGGCGGGCGCGCGCCCCCTGCAGGCGTTCAGCTTTGCCTGCCATTCCGCAATGAGCCGCATGAGCTCTGGCTCGCGCCGGTCAATGAGGAAAACAGGCGTACCGGCGCGGGGCGTCTTATGCTTGGCAAGCCGCAGACAAAGCGTGCCGGCCTTGGGCACGCGGCGGGAAACAGGCAGCGTGGCGTGCCACGCCTCGTCTTCGTAGCCCACCCGCAGGTAGTCGCCTGGCAGGAGCTCCAGATGCGGCTTAAAGGAAGGGCGCCCCTCGGCATCAATATGGATTTTGCCGGCAAGGAGCCCGGAGCTTGTCTGCGCGTCCGGCTGCGTGGGGGCGCTGTCGCGCTGCGGCAGGAAATGGGCGCGCGTTGTCTTGCGCCCCAGGGACATTTCCAGGATTTTCACGGCTTCCCTGCGGGCCTGGGGATCGGCCCCCTCGTCGCGCAGGATGCGGTAGGCCAGCGCCGTGTGGTACACGTAATGCGGCCCCTTTTTGCGCCCCTCGATTTTCCAGGAGGCAATGTGCGGGATATCCAGCGTGGCCTTGACCAGCACATCCAGCGAATAATCGAGGCAGGAAAAGGAGCGCTCGGCATGCTTCTGCTGGCGGTACATGCGCCGGCAGGGCTGGACGCAGCGGCCCCGCAGCCCGCTTTTCCCGCCCATGTAGCTGGACCAGTAGCAGCGCCCGGAAACGCACCAGCACAGCGCGCCGTGGACAAAAAATTCAAAGTCCATGCCATCGGGGCAGGCGGCGTCCATCTGGCGGACTTCATCAATCGACAGCTCCCTGGGCAGCACCACCCTGTCGGCGCCAAGGCGCGCCGCGCTCTCCAGCGCCATAGGATGCGTGATGTTGGACAGCGTGGAAAGGAAAAGCCCGCCCTTGTAGCCGGCAGCGCGGGCAAGCGCCAGCATGCCCGGGTCCTGCACAATGAGCCCGTGGGGCGGCGCGTCGCGCACAAGGCGCGCGATGAGGCGGGCGGCTGTTTCCGGCTCGTTGGGCTTGGCCAGGGTGTTGAAGGCGACATAAATCCTGCGGTGCTCCGCATTGGCCAGCTCCACCATGCGCGAGAGGTCGGACGTGCTGAAGTTGTCGGCCTGCATCCTGGCGGAAAAGTTTTTCAGCCCCAGGTAGACGGCATCGGCCCCTGCGGCCAGCGCCGCCAGGAAGCACGGCATATCGCCTGCCGGGGCCAGGATTTCGGGTTTGCGGGGGGTAGCGGTCATAGCGGGCATCCGGAAAAAAAGGAAACGCCCGGCCTGCGCACAAGGGAGGCCGGACGCAGAAAGGGCTCAGGGCTATTCGAAGAGGGAGGCGCTGGTGATGAGCACCATGTCGGAAGGCACGTCGGCGTACATGCCGCGGGTGCAGGTCTTGACCTTCTCGATCTTATCCACAACATCCATGCCCTCGCTGACCTGGCCAAACACGCAGTAGCCGTAGCCGGCCTGGTCGGGAGAGCTGAAATTCAGGAAATCGTTGTCAACGGTATTGATGAAGAACTGGGCAGAGGCGCTGTGCGGGTCGCTGGTGCGGGCCATGGCGATGCTGCCGCGGACATTCTTGAGCCCGTTGTCAGCTTCGTTCTTGATGGGGTCGTGCGTGGGCTTCGTTTCCATTTTCATGGTCAGGCCGCCGCCCTGGATCATGAAGCCCTTGATGACGCGGTGGAAGATCGTGTTGTTGTAAAAGCCTTCCTGGACGTAGGCCAGGAAATTCTTCACCGTTTCCGGCGCCTTGTCGGGGAAGAGTTCCAGCAGGATATCGCCGGACGAGGTTTCCAGCAGCACCATGGGATTGGCCATTGCGATTCTCCTATGCCGACGCCGCGGGAACGGAGCCGGGTTAATGGTCATGAATAACGTGCGGACGCCGCCTAAACGTTAAAGAGGAAATGCATGATGTCGCCGTC
>JAGADT010000053.1 GCA_017613475.1 Desulfovibrionaceae bacterium
ACATCACCAGCGGCACGGGGAGCTCAAAAGCCCCCGTCACCGCCAGCACGGCGCTCACGGCAATCGGCTGCCCTGCGGATGGCACGGCGGCTGTGGCTGCCGGCTATGCTGACCTGGATGCCGCCCAGGCCGACTACACGGCAAAGCGCGCCGCCTATGCCGTGCACAACGACGCAGTGGACAACACCATCAGGGAAGAGGCCGCCGGCGTCCTGCGCATCCCCTGGAGCGAAGTGGAAGACCTGGAAACCAGCAAGTCCAGCCCCTACGTGCCCACGGCGGCAGGCGGCTGCGTGTGGTTCCGCAATCTCCCGCGCGTAGGCAACGGCAACTTCGGCATGAGCTCTGACGGCAAGTGGCTGCTCTTTGTGCAGCGCGTGATCACCAACGACATCGTGGGCCTGAGCCGCCACACCTACACACTGACCGTTGCCGTGTTCCGCCGCGGGGACGTGGAGGCCGTGCCAGCCGGGGCGGACGGCATCGCGGACTGCTCCGGCGTCTCGCCCTACAGCGTCTTTTCCATGCCGCTGCCCGTCGAGGACGAGACGGAGGAAGACACGGAGTACGCGGATGCCGGCATCAGCTCTGATGGCAAAAACATCTACGTCATCCTCAACGGGGCGCGCATCGTCTCCAAGTGCATGGTGGAAGCCTGGACACTGGAAGGCCAGCACGTGGCGAGCCTCACCACCGGCAACATCCGTGACGAAGACCCCAAGGTTTTTGAATACGGCGTGGAAACGCTGGAGGGCGGCACATCGTACCGCTATTTCCCCTTTGTCCATGAAGCGGAAGGCCTGAGCTTCTGGGGGGAGAAGCTGCTCACCACAAGCCGCTACCTCTTTGCCAAAGCCGCTGCGGCTGACAGCGCCAAGAGCTTATGCCGCTGGAACGGGGAGGTCTTTGTCTACGCCAACCAGTACAGCCTTTCCCTCGTGGGCGGGGTGATCACGCGCTCTGACGGCACGGTTCTGGATTCCGTGCCCCTCCCCTCGAACATCAAATACTGGGCGCCCACCAGCTTCACGGGCGGCACGGGCTGGACCATTCCGGATTTCGTGCGCAGCCCCACAGGCGCGGACAGGCTGCTCCATGAGCGCGGGGACACCGTTTTCCACCACTACGTCATCGCCTACCAGCAGGCGGAGGGCAGCGCCGAGGAATGGGGTCTGAACAAGGACGTGTTCAAGTGGCCCTCCACGCGCTACGAGGTCAACCCCGTGATCTCGCGCAAGGATTTCGCCTGGGCGTTCAACCTGCTGAACACGCATAAGTCCTTCCCCATGATGTTCCTGGACCAGGACGGCTCCTTCTGCGTGTACAACGCCAGGGATATCATGGCCAACCCGGCCATGGCCACGATCTTCGGCGGCAAAACCTATGTGACGGACAACAGCGGGCAGGGGAAAAGCGTTTCCTTCGGCACCACGCTTGGCCGCACACAGTACAGCATCAACTTCGACGCCACGGGACAAAAAGCCAAGCTCTACGTCAACGGCGTGGACGTGCTTACCCTGTACGGCGGCGACAAGCTCCTCACCCGCGGAAACCTCTACCCCGTCGCCAACAACGCCGATTCCCTGGGGATCGCGGCCAAGGCATGGGCCAACGTGTACACGAAGGAGCTCACGCTGAATGGCCGCGCGCTCAGCAGCACCATCGGCACGCTTGCGAACCTCACGACCACGGACAAAAGCAGCCTTGTGAGCGCCATCAACGAGCTTGCGGCGCGCGTGGCTGCGCTGGAAAACGCGGCGTCACAGTGAAAGGCCTGAGCGCCTGCATAAGGCGTGCTGAAGCCCACGCAGAAGCCTGTTGGAAGGCAAAAGGCCATGCCCGAGCCTTGACGAAGGGCGGAAAAGTGCGCATAGTGGAAGGGCAGGGAGCGCGCAAACACCCCCTGCCCTGTTTGTGGGGTACATCCCCCGTGATGTAAGTTTCACAGGTTCAGCGCCCCGGTAGGAAGCACACCCTACCGGGGCACCGTTTTTGTTAGAGGTTCAGCAAGCGAACCACCACAGCCACGATCACGCCGGCCACGACTGCGGCCAGCACATCCCGGAGGAACTGCTTCATGAGGTCTACTCCTTTTACGGAGGCGTACCCCACGGGGCAGATATGCCATGATTCCCCCCTGTTAATCAACGCAGCCGGGGACCCTCTTTTCCCCCTGAAAACCCAGCCCCTTGCGCGCATTCCGCACCAAATGAACGTGGTGCAGGACGCATTGCCCCGCAAAAAAGCCCCTGGAAGAACGCTTCCGGGGGCTTTTGCATGGGCAAAAAACCCGCGCCCGGCTAAATGTGGCGAAGCCGGACGCGGGGAAAACTGAAAGGAGGTTGTTTTTTATGGCGGAAAAATCATGCCACGCGCCGCAGCGTTTGGCAAGGCCTTAATGCCCGCGGGAAAGCCGTTTCCAAAACGGCAACAGTTTGCCCTCCCCAGGAATGCGCCCCCTCATAAAAGCGGCAATGCCCCGCCCGCCGGCCCGGGCTGTCAGTTCCAGGTTGTTGTTGGCTGGCGCTTATTGGCAACGCAGTCGGCAAGATAGGAGTTTATCAGGGTCTGGTACGGAATGCCGAGGTTCGCCGAAAGGTCCTTGAAATAGGCAATGATTTTTGTGTCCAGGCGGATGGTGATTGCCGCCTTCCCTTCGCCGGGCTTTACATAGGGGTTCCTGACGCCCTTGCTGAAATCGTATTCGTCACGCATAGAACTGCTCTCCGTAAGTGGCTTTTTCGCTTGCTGTTGCCTTTCTCGCGCTGATGATGCGGATGACCAGGTCCGACTGCCTATAGCAATGACAAACAAGCAGCAGCCGTGCGGTTTCGCTGAAGCCGATAAGCAAAAACCTGTCTTCACTTTCCGAATGATCCGGATCAGCGATAAAGATGCCGTATTCATCGTTGAACACGGTGCTCGCTTCTTCAAAGGAAACTCCGTGCTTGCGGATGTTCGCCCTGTCTTTTTCATCGTCCCACTCAAAACGCTGCATATCCCGCTCCCCCTGTGTAAATATATTATACATATGCCAAAAGCACGTCAAGGGCACCCTCCTCCATGCCACGGCAAAAGCCTGTGCTATGCCTCCCTGAAAAACGGGGGGACGCATGATCACCCAGGATGAAAAAAAGCAGGCCCTCGAAGCCGCGGCGATCCTCAGCAGCGAGGTCTTCGCCAAATCCATGAAAGCGCTGGCCGCCCGCTATGTGCGCGGCTGGCGGGCTTCCACCAACACGGAAGAGCGCGAACGCTACTGGCACCTTGCCCGCGCGCTGGATGACGTGCAGGCCGAGCTTTTTGAGCTGCTGGCCTGTGCCACGGCAAAGGCGAAGGGTAAGGACCAGGAAATTAACGCAGCCATGAAAGCCGCCCGACACCGTAATTGAATAAGAGCGGCAATGCCGCCCACGGCAAAGGCGCGCGGTAAGGACCCGGAAATCAATGCGGCGGTGAAAGCCGCCCGGCGCCGTGATTGAATAAGAGCGGCAAGGACGCGAAGACATTACGGCTGCCATGAAGGCGACCAGGAAAAACGGAGGAAACACATGAACGAAACGACGACCAACACCGCCCCGGCTCCCTCCACGGCTACGTCGGTCGCGCGCCCAACGCGCGCGTGTCCTACTCGCAGCTGTCGGGCGGTTCGGCGCTAATGCGTTTCGAGGCTTATCCCGCCCGCCCCGCGCTTTGCGAAACGCCGGTCTCGTCGGCGGCGCTCAACGCCGGACAGTACGGCGCGGTCTCCACTCCATCCATATACCACG
>JAGADT010000054.1 GCA_017613475.1 Desulfovibrionaceae bacterium
ATCCGCATGGCGCAGTGCGTGTCCTCGCAGGTTGGCTGCGCCATGGGCTGCACGTTCTGCAGCACAGGCGGCATGGGCTTTATCCGCAACATGACCGCCGGGGAAATCCTTTCCCAGGTTTTGCTGGCGCGCCGCCGCCTTGGGGACGACAGGCCGGACCATCCCATCCTGCGCAATGTTGTTTTCATGGGCATGGGTGAGCCGCTCCTGAACCTGAGGGAGGTCACGAGGGCCCTTTCCATCATGCATCACGAAAAGGGCCTGGATTTTTCCGCCCGGCGCATCACCGTTTCAACCTGCGGCATAGAAAAGGGGCTGCGGGAGCTGGGCGAGAGCGGCCTGGCTTTTCTGGCCGTTTCCCTGCACGCGCCCAATCAGGAGCTGAGGGCGCGCATCATGCCCAAGGCCGCGCGCTGGCCGCTGGAAGAGCTCATGGACGCGCTGGCTTCCTATCCGCTCAAGACCCGTGAGCATATTACCTTTGAGTATCTTCTGCTTGGCGGCGTGAACGACAGCCCGGCCCACGCCAAAGAACTGGCAAGGCTGATTCATAAGACGCTTGGCCCCGAGCGCGCCAAGCTCAACCTGATAGCCTACAATCCCTCCTATTCGCCGGACGCGGAGGGGGCGCCGTACCGCGCGCCGTCTGCTGAGGCGGTGCTCGCGTTTGAAAAAGTGCTGTGGGAAAAGAACATCACGGCCATCCTGCGCAAGAGCAAGGGGCAGGATATCAAGGCGGCCTGCGGTCAGCTCTGCGTGACGCGCATGGAGAAAGGGGCTGGCGTTTCGTAGGCGCGGCGCGGACATCTTTTGCGGTGCGCAGGAAAAAGGCGGCGGTCTTTGCCTTGAGACCGCCGCCTTCCTGTTTGTTAAGGCTGCTTGGGGGTTCGTTCAGGGATTAGGCCTTGTCGTGCAGGAACAGGAGGTATTCCCGCAGGAGCTTGTCTATGCGGCCGTCCAGCACCGCATCCACATCGCCGATTTCGCAGTTTGTGCGGTGGTCCTTTACCAGGCGGTAGGGCTGGAGCGTGTAAGTGCGGATCTGGCTGCCAAAGCTGATGGCGTTTTTGCCGGCGTATTCCGCCTGCTGCTCGGCTTCCTTCTTGCGCAGTTCAAGCTCATACAGGCGGGCCCTGAGGATGCGCATGGCGGAATCCTTGTTGTGGTGCTGCGATTTTTCGTTCTGGCACTGCGCGGAAATGCCGGTGGGGATGTGGGTCACGCGCACGGCGGAGGAGGTGGTGTTGACGCTCTGGCCGCCGGGTCCTGAGGAGCGGAAAATATCCACCCTTATGTCGCTTTCCTTAATGTCGATCTCAATAGACTGGCCCACGTCCGGGATGACGTCAACCGAGGCAAACGAGGTGTGGCGCCTCCCCGAGGAATCAAAGGGGGAGATGCGGATGAGACGGTGGATGCCTTTTTCGCCCTTCAGCAGCCCGTAGGCGTTTTCGCCGCTGATGCGCAGGGTAACGCTTTTGATGCCGGCTTCTTCCCCGGGGAGGAAATCCAGCTCCTCAACGGCAAATTTGTGCTGGTCCGCCCAGCGCAGGTACATGCGCTGGAGCATTTCCGCCCAGTCCTGCGCCTCCGTGCCGCCGGCGCCGGGGTGGATTTCAAGGATGGCGTCCAGGTGGTCTTCCTCGCAGGAGAGCATGAGCGAGGTTTCCGTTTCTTCCAGCAGCTCGCTGAGCCTGTCGATCTGCGCGGCAAGCGATTCCAGGGCTTCGCCGAGTTCCGCGGAATCCGCGCCCTGGTCTTCCATTTCCTGCGCGAGAGCAAGCCATTCGTTCATGTCCGCGTGGGCGGATTCCAGCTGGGAAAAGCGGGCGAGGTCGGCTTCAAGCCGGCTTTTTTCCTGGAGGACGGGCGTAAGCTTCTCCGGAGCTGCCCACGCGTCGGGGCTGGCAAGCTGCGCTTCAATAGCCTTGAGCCGCGCGCTCAGTGACGGCTGGTCAAAGACGCCTCCACAGCGTTTCGTATTTTTGGGCGAGGGGGATGGTTCTGGATTTTAGTTCGGCGAGCTGGAGCATGATCTTGTTCCTTGCGGCGGCGTGCGCCGGCGTTGATGTAACCAGGCGGGGAGCCAGAGCGCGGCGAAAAGGGCGGCCGCGAGCCCAGGCATCCAGGGCGCTAAGTGAAAAAATGCCGTGCTCCTGCTTCCGGGGGCAATGCGGGCGTGCAGCGTGGCGGCCGTAAACAGGGGGCTTTGGCTGAGGATCCTGCCCCTGGCGTCAATAAAGGCCGAAATCCCCGTGTTTGTGGCGCGCAGGAGCGGGCGGCCAAATTCCACGCTGCGCAGCAGGCTGGTGTGCAGGTGCTGCACGGGGGCGCTGGTGCGGCCAAACCACGCGTCGTTGCTGATGTTGACGAGGGCATCCGCCCCGTCTGCCACGCGCTGGCGGGCAAGTTCGGGAAAGATGCTTTCATAGCAGATAAGCATCCCGGGAACAAGCGCCGCCTGCCCCTGCCCCGTGTCAAAAGCCCGCATCCTCGGCCCTGCCGGCTCACGGCCGGGCACAAAGGCGCCTACAGCCTGGAACAGGCTTTCCAGGAAGGGGAAATCCAGGAAGGGCGGCGCGTATTCGCCAAAGGGCACAAGGTGCTGCTTGTCGTAGGAGCCTGCCTCCTGCCCGTTGGCGCTGATAAAATTCGCGCGGTTGAGATATTTGCCGCTGGCGCGGTCAAAGCCGATGGCGCCAAAGGCCAGCTCCACGCTGGCGCTTTTGGCCAGCGCCTTCAGGGGCAGCACAAGCGCCCGCTCGCGTTCCGCATCAAAGGGCATGGCCGTTTCAGGCCAGACAGCAAAGGCGGTTTCTCCGCGCGCATCCAGGCGTGCCAGCGCGCCCTGGGTCAGCTCTATGTAGCGCCTTACCGTTGCGCGCTGCATGGCCGGGCTCCATTTGACATCCTGGTTGATGTTCCCCTGCACAAGAAGCACGTCAACCGTCCTGCCTGGCAGGTCCTGG
>JAGADT010000007.1 GCA_017613475.1 Desulfovibrionaceae bacterium
AAAATGGCTGCCTGCGACAGGGTGGTAGATAACAGCGGCACGCTGGAAGACCTGCAGCGGGCCACCGCCCTCCTGGTTCAGGACCTCCACAGGCAGATAACGGAAACGGAAGAGCGCTGGCTTTCTGATCTCAAAACACAAATTGAAAAACATCCCTGGGAATAAGACAAGCAGGAATAAAAACGATTCCCCGGTCATTTCCTCCATTTGGGAGCAAAAGCGTGAACGCCTGTGTTCCACGTGAAACAGGGCACGCCTAATCCAGCCTGGCGGCACTCACCGCCAGAGTTTCACTTGTGCCTTCTCCTATTTTCCGCTATGCAAGGCAGCTGAATGTTTCACGTGAAACAAGGGGATTGTCTGCATGGCACGCATCATTGCTGTTTCCAACCAAAAGGGAGGCGTCGGCAAAACAACGACCTCCATAAACCTGGCGGCATCCCTGGCGATTATGGAAAAAAAGGTCCTGCTGGTTGACTGCGACGCGCAGGGCAACGCCACAAGCGGGCTGGGCGTGGACCAAAACACCCTGAAAACCAGCCTGTACAACGTGTTCTTTGCGCCGGAAAACACGCCCAAGGCCATCATCAAGCCCTTTTCCTCCTTCCTCTCCCTCCTTCCCGCCACAACGGACCTTGTGGGTGCGGAGGTTGAGCTTGTGGATAAGATGGCCAGGGAATTCTACCTCGCCGAAGTCCTCAAGACGGTGGAAGACCGCTACGAATACATTATCCTGGACTGCCCGCCTTCCCTGGGATTGATGACGCTCAACGCCCTCTGCGCCGCCACGGAAGTGCTCATCCCCCTCCAGTGCGAATTCTTCGCCCTGGAAGGTCTGGTCAAGCTCAGGCAGACGCTGGAGCTGGTGCGCAAGCGGCTGAACCCGGGCCTTGAAATCCTCGGCATCGTGCTCACCATGTACGACAGCCGCAACAGGCTCTCCAGGGAAGTCAAAAGCGAAGTGGAGCGCTGCTTCGGCCCCCTCGTCTTTTCAACGGCCATCCCGCGCAACGTGCGCCTGTCTGAAGCGCCAAGCCACGGCAAATCCATCCTGCACTACGATATCAAATCCAAAGGGGCGGAAGCCTACCTCGCGCTTACGGAAGAAATCATCCGCCGGCGCAAAGCCCGTCCCTCTGCCTGATTGGCCAAAGGCAGCTCCCCGTTACCCCAAAAGGATACAACGCCATGAGCACACAGCACGGACTTGGCCGCGGACTCGACACCCTGTTTAAGAGCAGCGCCCCCCTCCTGGATGAAAAGCAGAAGGAATCCGCGGAGGGCATCAGCACGCTCCCCGTCCTAAAGCTCGTTCCCTGCCAGGGGCAGCCCCGGCGCTCTTTTGATGAATCCGCCCTGGATGAGCTGGCCAGCTCCATCCGCGAGCAGGGCATCCTCCAGCCGCTCCTGGTGCGCCCCGCTCCGGGCGACCCGGGCGCCTACGAAATCGTTGCCGGGGAACGGCGCTGGCGGGCGGCCAAAAAAGCCGGGCTCTCCCAGGTGCCGGTCATCATCCGGGAACTGGATGATAACGAAGCCCTGACCATCGCGCTGGTGGAAAACCTGCAGCGCGAAGACTTAAATCCCGTGGAAGAAGCGCACGCCATTGCCGCGCTCCAAAAGCGCCTCAAAATCAGCCAGGACGCGCTGGCCGCAAAGCTTGGCAAAAGCCGCCCGGCCGTAGCCAACGCCCTGCGCCTGCTGCAGCTCCCGGAAAACATCCTGGAATCCCTGGAACTGGGGGAAATCAGCGCAGGGCACGCGCGCGCCCTGCTCGCCCTCAGCGACGCCCCGCGGGAACAGGACCTGCTCTTTGCCGCTGTGCTGGAAAAGGAGCTTTCCGTGCGCAGCACTGAAAACGCCGTGGCCGTGTTCAAAAAGGAAGGCGCCCTGCCCGCCTCCATCGACCGCCCGGAAAAAGCGCCCAGGCCGCCGAAATCCGATTATGTGAAGGAACTGCAGAAGACCCTCCGCTCCAGCCTCAACACCAGGGTCACGGTCTCTGGCACGGAAAGCGCGGGCCGCATCATCATCCCCTACGATTCCAGCGACGCCCTGAACGAACTCCTGGAACGCCTAGGCGAAGAAAAGTTCTGACGCCGTAACTCTTCCTAAAAAACAAGGGGAAGCCTGCTTTTTCAAGAGGCTCCCCTTTATGCATCCCTGTTTCAGAGAACTAGCTGAACAGCTTGGCGCAGTAGCGCCTGGCAGATTCTTCATCCTGCAGGTATTCGGCTGCCCGCACGTTATCCCTGGCCAGTTTCTGTTCTGAAGCGGCCAGCACCTCCTGCTCCCGTTCCTGCGGCACGGATACCACGCCGTCCGCATCGCCCACAATAATGTCTCCGGGGCGGATCATGACGCCGCCGCACGAAATGGGCACATTCACGCTGCCAGCGCCGACCTTGGCACTGGCTGACGGCGTGCTGCCCTTGCAGAACACGGGAAAGTCCAGCGACCTGATGCCTATGACGTCCCGGATGCAGCCATCCACGACAATGCCGGCAAGGCCCATCTTCTGCGCAAGGCCGACAACAAATTCCCCGGCAATCGCCCTGCCCCCGTAGCCCTTGGCATCAACGACCAGAACCCAGCCCGGCTGCGCCTGGGAAATGGCCTTGAGCACGGCGGCATTATCCCCGGCAGGCATATCGACCGTCATGGCCCTGCCGCAAAGGGTGTACCCGTCTTTCAAGGGCTTAATGCGCCAGTCCAGTGCGTTGAAGCCACGGAGCCCATCAGCCACGCAGGTCGCCGGCAGCTGAGAAAAACGCCGTACCATTTCGTCCATCACGTACCTCCTCTTTGTTCAGAAAACAATCGCCTTGCCACAGCAAGGCTAAAGAATCTCCGCGCCGTCCTCGGTTACAAGCACCATGTGCTCCCAGCGGACCCCGCCCCATTCAGGGTAGTACAGCCCCGGCTCCACCGTTACAATCATGCCGGCTTCCAGCGGGCTTGTGTTGCGGCCGTTCAGGGAAGGCCCCTCATGCGTTTCCAGGCCGACGCCGTGGCCAAGCCCATGGGTAAAAGCCTTTTCCACGCCATGCGCGGCAAAATACTCCCAGGCGGCCGCGTACACGTCGCAGGCGCGGACGCCCGGGCGGATCAGGGCGATCGCGCGTTTCTGCGCTTCCTGCGTCAGCTCCAGGGCGCGCCTGAAGTGATCCGCCGGCTTTTCGCCAATCCAGAACGTGCGGGTCTGGTCAGAGCAGTAGCCATCCACCCGGCAGCCCACGTCAGCCAGGAGCGGCCCCCCGGGAAGCACGCGTACTACCGGCGAGGGGATGGCGTGGGGCAGCGCCGCGTTTGGCCCATAGGCAACAATGCTGGCAAAGGCCAGCTCACTCGCCCCGTGCTCGCGGAAATAGCGCTCCACCGCCCAGGCCAGCTCCGTTTCCGAAGGCTCGCCGCCCCATTGCGAGGGGAGCCATTCCAGCATCTGCTGGTTGAGCGCGCAGGAGCGGCGCATCCGGCTGATTTCGTCCTCGTCTTTGCGCAGGCGGAAGCGGTCCGCCAGACCATCCGCCCGGCGCAGTTCACAGCCCTTCAGGGCGCCCGAAAGGCCTTCCCACGCAGCCAGGCTCAGGGTCTTGGCTTCAAAGCCAACAGGCTTGGAAAACCTGCCGTTGAAAAATTCGCCCATGGACGTAAACGGCGCAGCGCTGTAAATGAAAATGCGCCCAGGGTCCCACAGGCGCCGCGCCGCGTCCAGGTAGCGGGCGTCGGTGCAGAGCCAGTCATCGCCATTGGCAGCAATGAGCAGGTGCCCGGCGCTTTCGTTGGGCTGCGGGTCGTGCAGTTCAAATCCGGAATAATAATAGCGGGTGGCCGGGGAGCTGATAAGCAGCGCCCCGAAGCCCGCCTCGCAGAGGGCTTCTTTCAGCGCCCCGCGGCGTTTCGCAAAGATGCTGTCCATCATTCATCCTTACACAAAAGCCCCTGCCCAAGTCAGCTCAGGCAGGGGCGGCAGAATCAGTTCTTGAGGCTGTGGATGGGCGCGGGAATGCGCCCGCCATGGGCGATGAAGGCCGAGGAATCCCCCCCTGGCACGGGGATGATGTACGCCTCCCCAAGCAGCCCGCCGAAGCTGGCTTTTTCGCCCACGCCCTTGCCGGGAACCGGGATCACGCGCACCGCCGTTGTCTTGGAATTGATCATGCCAATGGCCATTTCATCCGCAATGATGCCGGAAATGGCTGCTGCCGGAGTATCGCCGGGGATGGCGATCATATCCAGGCCCACGGAGCAGACGCTGGTCAACGCCTCCAGCTTTTCCAGTCCCAGGGCGCCGCTGCGCGTGGCGGCCTCAATGCTGGAATCTTCTGAAACGGGGATGAACGCGCCGGAAAGCCCGCCCACGTGGGAGGAGGCAAAGGAGCCGCCCTTTTTCACCGCGTCGTTGAGCATGGCCAGCACCGCCGTGGAGCCTGGCGCGCCAATGGAGGAAAGCCCGAGGCTCTGGAAAATTTCGCCCACGGAGTCGCCCACGGCCGGCGTGGGGGCAAGGGAAAGGTCGGCAACGCCAAAGGGCACCTTGAGGCGCCTGGCCACTTCCCGCCCGATGATCTCGCCCACACGGGTCACCTTGTAGGCGGTGTTCTTGATCACTTCCGCCGCTTCCCCCAAGGTCAGCTTCGGATTGCGCTCCATCGCGCGGTCAATGGCCTTTTTCACCACGCCTGGGCCGGATACGCCCACGTTGATCACCACATCAGGCTCGCCAATGCCAAGGTAGGCACCGGCCATAAAGGGCACGTCTGAAGGGATGTTGGTAAAAACCACGAGCTTGGCGCAGCCTATGCCGTCGCGGTCAGCCGTGGCTGCGGCCACGTCCAGGATGGTGTGCCCCATCAGGTCCACGGCATCCATGTTGATGCCGCAGCGCGAAGAGCCAACGTTGATGGAGGAGCAGATGCGGTCGGTCACGGCCAGGGCTTCGGGCAGCGAATCGATCAGCGCCCGCTCGCCGGGGGTGATGCCCTTTTCCACCAGGCAGCCGAAGCCGCCCAAAAAGTCCACGCCGGCCAGCTTGGCCGATTCATCCAGCACGCGGCAGGCCTTGACCATCTGGTCGCGGCTGAACGACGCGCCGACAACCCCAATGGGGCTTACGCTGATGCGCTTGTTGACCACGGGGATGCCGTAGCACGCCCCCACCTCATTGCACACGGAAACCAGCGCGGAGGCGTACTTATTGATTTTGGCGCGCACCTTGTACGCGAACATGTCAAAATCATGGCTGGCGCAGTCAAACAAATTGATGCCCAGGGTCACGGTGCGCACATCCAGATGCTCGTTGCGGAGCATGTTCAGCGTGCTCAAAACCTCATGTTCAGTAAGCATGGAAAATCCTTGGTTCTAAAGTCAGATCGTTGAGATCCTGTGCAGCGCCTCAAAAATATCCCGGTGCTGGATGCTGACCTCAAGCCCCAGCTCCTCCCCCTTGCCCAGCAGGGTCAGGCGGAAGGCGTTGCGGTCTACGCTCACCGGAAGGGCGATTTCAAAAACCAGCAGGCAGGCGTCCTCCTCGGGTGTGGGGAGCATGGCCTTCAGGCTTTCAATGTTCACCGCATGGTCAAACAAAATCTTTGAAATGGAGGCGATGACGTTCGGGCGGTCGCGGCCCGTCACCGTAATCACAAAAGGCTCGCTCTCCTCCGGCTCCTTATCCGAGACATTCTGCTCAAAGGCATGGATATGCACGGTCAGGTGCATGTTCCTGCGGGCAATGGCCGCCTCTGTCTGTTCCTTGATGCGCGCCTGCTCAACCCCGTCAGGAAGCGTGGCGACAAAAATGGAGGCGAACTGGCCCTGAAGGATGGTCTGCGTCATGGCCTCAATGTTCACATTGGCCTGGGCCAGGGTTTCCGCCACGGTATAGACAACGCCCGGGCAGTCCAGGCCAATGACGCTGATAACGACTGTTTCCATATGGGACCTCATGGGGCATTGGGGGCATAGCCCCTTTTATTCATTCGCTTTTGGCAAAAGCTGCTGCTAAGGAGCAAATAGTAAAAGGGGCCGTGCCCCCTTGGCAAGAGGAAAAAAGGCGGGTACACAGGGAAAAGGGGCCTTCCCCCGCAGGAGCCTTTCCAAAAAGCAAGCGAGGCGGCACATGGCAGCAAAAATTCTTGTTATTGATGATGAAGAGGCAATCCGCCTTTCCCTCCGCGGCATCCTGGAGGATGAGGGCTACGAAGTGCTGGAGGCAGGGTCGGCTGAAGAGGGCCTGGCCGTTGTGGACAGCGCCGCGCCGGACCTGGTCTTCCTGGATATCTGGCTCCCCGGCATGGATGGCCTGGCCGCGCTGGCTTCGCTCCAGGCTGCCCACCCCAAGCTGCCCGTCATCATCATTTCCGGGCACGGCACCATAGAAACCGCCGTTGCCGCCATCCGCCAGGGCGCGTACGACTTTATTGAAAAGCCTCTTTCCCTGGATAAAATCGTCATCATTGCGGCGCGCGCCCTGGAAGCCGGCGCCCTCCGCCGGGAAAACGCCCTGCTCAAGACCTTTCAGCCGGATGAAGACCAGCTGGTGGGCCAATCCCCGGCCATGACCGAATTTAAGGAAATGCTGCGCCGCGTTGCGCCAACAGATGCCTGGGTGCTCCTGACCGGCGAAAACGGAACGGGCAAGGAGCTTGCCGCCCGCGCCCTGCACGCGGGCAGCCGCCGGGCCTCCGCCCCTATGGTTGCCGTAAACTGCGCCGCCATCCCCGAAGACCTCATTGAAAGCGAGCTTTTCGGGCACGAAAAAGGCGCCTTCACCAGCGCCGAGGGCACGCGCATCGGCCGCTTTGAGCTGGCGCACAAGGGCACCCTCTTCCTGGATGAAATCGGCGACATGAGCCTGCGCACCCAGGCAAAAATCCTGCGCATCCTCCAGGAGCAGTGCTTTGAGCGGGTGGGCGGCACGCGCAGCATCAAGGTCAACGTGCGGGTCATTGCCGCCACCAACAAAAACCTGGAGGAAGCCATTGCCGAAGGCACCTTCCGCGAGGACCTCTATTACCGCCTGCGGGTGGTGCCCCTGCACCTGCCACCGCTGAGGGAACGCATAGGCGACGTGCGCCCGCTTTTGGAAACCTTCCTCCAGCGCCAGAGCGTGGCCCACGGCATCATCCCGCCCCGCTTCACCGAAGAGGCGCTGCAGATGCTGGAAGCCTACAGCTGGCCCGGCAATGTGCGCGAGCTCAGGAATTTCGCCGAGCGCATGGGCATCCTCTTTTCCGGCCGCGTCATCGAATCTTCCGCCCTGCCCCAGGAAATCACGGGCCGGCAGCAAACGCAGGCCGCCACCCAGCCCCAGGTGGAAGATTCCCTGCTCCGCCAGGATTTCAAGACGGCGCGCGCCATGTTTGAAAGCCGCTACCTCACCGCTAGGCTCCATGAATGCGGCGGCAATATCACGCGCCTTGCCGAAAGCATCGGCCTTGAACGCAGCTACCTGCACCGCAAGCTGAAAGCCTGCGGCATCAAGACGGAATGAGGAGAGCATACACCTATGACGAAGCTAAGCCCCAATAGCCTGCATTATTATGACCATGCCGTCACAGACCTGATGATGGAAAAATACGGCTTTGACCGAATGGAAGCCCTGCGGAAATTCATCGGGTCAAAAACACATGCGCTGCTGGAAGACCCTGAGAACGGGCTTTCTTCTTTTGGTTGCAACGGCATCTTTGACATTTGGGAATGCGAAGCGGTTACAGGCGACCCGCGCAATTCCATCTACATACGGGGTGAGTGATGAAGCTCTCGAAAATTGACGAAGAAATGTGGTTCTTTATCTATTTGCTGGAGCATTACGCGAACTATAAGGGCCGGCTCACCGGAGATGTCCTGCAGGAATGGGATCGGCTTGGGATAACGGATGAGATCTACAACGGCTATTTTCAATATCATCAGGAACGCATAGAGAACGCTTATGACGATATCGACTGCCTTGCCGCAACGGGAAAGCATCTGGCCAATGAACGCCTTCCCCGGACGACACTGCCAACAGCATTGCCAATGTCACTGGATGCGGCACCCAGATAAGGAGCAAGGCTGGATGCGGGCAGCTGGGAGCAAAAAAATGGAGACGCTCTGATGCAGATCGTATGCTTTCACAATCCTGATGAAGAAAACGGCTTCCTCAGCAACTGGCATCGTTCCCGCTTCACTGCCTGCGGCAGGGAATTTTCTTCCATGGAGCAATACATGATGTGCCAGAAGGCGCTCTGCTTCCATGATGAAGAAAGCGCCCGGCAGATCATGGAAAGCAGCGATCCCGCCCGCATCAAGGCGCTTGGCCGGCAGGTTGCGGGATACAATGAGCATTGGTGGAACGGCGTGAGGCAGATTATCGTTTACGAGGGCCTGCTTGCAAAATTCTCGCAGAATGCGGAACTGAAAGCCCGCCTCCTGGAAACAGGGAGCGCACTGCTGGCTGAATGCGCTGTGAAAGACAGGATATGGGGCATTGGCTTGTCCATGGATGATCCTGCCCGCCTGGACCCCGCCAAATGGAAAGGGCAGAACCTCCTGGGCTATGCCCTGATGATGGCGCGCGCCAATATTTGAAAGCCGCTACCTTACCGCCCGGCTCCATGAATGCGGCGGCATATCACGCGCCTTGCCGAAAGCATCGGTCTTGAACGCAGCTACCTGCACCGCAAGCTGAAAGCCTGCGGCATCAAAACGGAGTAGACGGCAATGCCGGCGGCATCGCCGCTTTTACCGGATTCCGGCTGCGAAAGGCTTTGCCAAAGGCTGGTGAATAACTGTCCCGATGGCACTGCCAACAGCATTGCCAATGTCACTGGCTGCGGCACCCAGATAAGGAGCAAGGCTGGATGGCTGGCAGCAAAAAAGTGGAACAGTACATTATACAAAAAAGCGCCTGATTCCGCGATAAGGCAGTGTCTCACAAAGAAGGGATCGCCAATGGAATACAGTGGGCTGATAAAGAATTTTGAAACGATACGGGAGTATCTCCGGGATTTCTATATTTTTGGCTTCAGGACCAGAAGCGATTTTACGCGCAGCAGCGCCCGCAAGTACGATAACGAGCGCCGGCGGGCGGAAGACTGGCTGGGCGGCGTCATGCAGTTCCGCACAACGGAAGCCGGCAAAATCCATTTCATTTCGGCAGACAGCCGCGTCATACCGCAAAACCCGCTTTACAAGGCCTTTAAGAACAAAAGCTTTACCGCCTACGACATTGCGCTGCATTTCCATATTCTCAATGCCCTGGCCGATAAGGAGGAGCATTCCCTCAGGGACATCGCAGAGCGTATTTCCGGCAGATGGCAGGCCGTTCCCGGCGCGCCTGATTTTCCAGATGACGCCACCATCCGCAATAAGCTCAACGAATATGTGCGCCTGGGCATCCTGCGTTCGCGCAGGGAAAAGCGGGCCATGGCCTACAGCCTGCGCCCCGCAAAAGCAAACCTGGGGGCGTACCGCGAGGCCATTGCCTTTGCCTCCGAAGCGCTGCCCCTTGGAGTAATCGGCTCTTTTCTGCTGGACAGCCTGGGCAGCGCCCCGCCATTTTTCAGCCATAAGCACCGCTACCTGCCTGGCGCCCTGGATGCGGAGCTGCTGCTGGCCCTCCTCGAATGCAGAAGCCATGGGCTCTGCGCCCGCATTGCCAGCCGCACAAAAAACAGCGGCGCCGTAAAGGACCTGGTGTTTCCGCTCCGCTTTTACCTTGGCACGCAGACAGGAAGGGATTACCTGCTTGCCTGGTCGCTCAGCGATAAAAAAATGCGCATGTACCGCATGGACCGCCTGACCAGGGCCGAGGCCGTGCCGGATAAGCCCCCCGGAACCGCCTGTGAAATGCCCACCCCAAGCATCCTTGAATCCTGGGCCGGCGACCTGCGCAAAAGGCTCTGGGGGGTCTCGTTCGGGAAAAATTTTTCCGACAATAACCAGGGGACACCGTTCCGGGGAGCAGCGCCCCTGGAGGAAATGCCGCCTCAGCGGCTTTCCATGACCATCCATGCCGGGCCTGACGAAAGGCATATTGTGCAGCGGCTGGAAAGGGAAAAGCGTTGCGGAGCCATCACGCAGCTGGATGCAGAAACCTGGCGCTTTGACGCGGAGGTGTATGACGCCAGGGAAATGCTCCCCTGGCTGCGGACCTTTATTGGCCGCATCATCTCCCTGGACTGCAGCGATCCCGCGGTGACGGAGCAGTTCCATAGGGACCTGGAGGCCATGTTTGCGCTCTATGGGGATGCAGGCGATGCTGTTTGACGAAGTGTACGGAAGCACCTACCACATTGTGGCCGCCCTCCTGCGCGAAGCGCTCAAGGGCGGGCTGAGCCTTGCGCGCCTGAAGGAGCTCACCGCCAGGGACGGCGCGGGCAAAGGCGCGGTCATACGCGGCGCCCTGGAAAACGGGGCGTGGCCGCTCCTCCTGCCTGATGGAACGCCCGCGGTTGAAAGCGTCCCCGGCCTTGCCCCCACCACGCTTGAACTGCGCTGGCTGAAAAGCATCTGCCAGGACCCGCGCGTCAGGCTCTTCCTGCCTGAAGGTCTTGAAGAGGATCCGGACCTCGCGGCTGCTGAACCGCTCTTTTCCCCCGAATTCCTTGTGCACTATGACCGCTATGACAACGGCGACCCGTTTGAGGACCCTGACTATATCCGGCATATCCGGCTTATCGTGCAGGCGCTCAGGGAAAAAAAGGCCCTGGTGATCGTTTACCAAAACAAAAAGGGCACCTTCAGCAAAAAATTCTACCCGCATTCCCTGGAATACTCGCCCAAGGACGATAAATTCCGCCTCCTGGCCAGGAATGCGCACGGGCTCCCCTACACGCTGAATGCGTCCAACATCAAAAACGTCATTCCCCAAAACGAACCCTGTCCCGCAGACATGGCCCCGCCACGTTCAGAAAAAAAATCCCTCTTGCTGGAGCTTGTGGACGAACGGGACGCCCTGGAAAGGGCCTCCCTGCACTTCTCGGACCTGGAAAAAGAAACGTTCCGGCAGGATGAAAGCCATTACCGCATAACGCTGCGCTATTATGAAAGTGATGAGGCGGAAATCCTGATCCGCGTGCTTGCATTCGGGCCGCTGCTTAAGGTTATCGGGTCGGATGCCTTCATCACGCTCATCAGGGAACGCCTCGCTAAGCAGAAAATGTTTGGGAACAAGTAAATTCGCACCTTTTTTTTCATGATCGGCACACCTGGCGGTGTTATCCCTTTTTTCATGGAACGTGCCTACAGCAAGCTTCTTGCAGGAAACAGCCGGCACCTTGGCAAAGCGCTTCCGGCAGCAACGCCCGGACAATACTCCCTGAAGGCAGCACGCCTGGCACAGGCAGGCCCTTCACAGCCTAAGGAGCTTATCCTTTTGCTGACCCCAAAAGGCGCCGGGGCGAATGACGATCCCGGCACTTTGAAGCGCTTCAGAACAGCAAAAGCACAAACAGCAGACACTGAAACGGGTATGCCCGGCAAAAGCCGGCCTTTATTGTGCTTTGTCTATCAGAAACAGCAGCGTTAAAATAACAACTTCAGCCGTAAGCCCGGCTTCATAAAAGCGCAGGCAGCATGCAGTTGGCGGAAGAGTCCTGAAGCCGGCTTCTGCCTTCGGACGAATGCAGATGCGCTTTATTCCCGAAAACCAGGCAAGGCGGCAGGCCTCCCAAAAGCACGTGCAGCAAACGCAAGCTCCAGGATATAAAGCGGGAAATGCTGACCCCGCGCGTGCTTTGTCCTGAACATGCGCCGGAGCCGGGGGCATGTGCCCCCAGGCGCAAAAGGCATCAACAGCAATACGGTTAACCCGGAGAGCCGCAGCAGCCTCCCGCCCTGCTCCGGGGCAAGGCCAGGTGCAGCACCGGTCTGGAAAATCAACGGTGCCTTGTTCCCAGTAACAGCCGGCTTTACGCATCAGCGGCAAAACCCAGGACATTCAATGGATATCAGCCAGGCGCGGCAGGACTGAAACACGTCCGCCTGCGCCTGTCTTCCGCTATCGGCCCGGGCCAGGCGTGGCCGGCAGATCCTTTGACAAACGCACAGCGAACGCAAGGAAAAATGCCGCCGGGCGGGAGCAACGGAAAGCGGCTGCAAAAATATTAACAATTATACTATATTACACTCAAATGAGAACTGCAGTCCATGCAAAAAGGAGATTTCGCAATGTTGGAAGCCCTGAAAAACACCATGAATACGACCTATACTGAAAATGGAGCGCTGACCTATGCCGGCACAGGTTCAGACTGCCTTGACTTTTTTGCGGCTGCCGGGGCGCTCAGGAGCGCAAGCGCGGGGGACATCGTCACCCGTTTCAGCAGGGCCTATGCCGAAAGCGCCGACCTTGCGCTGAAAACGCTCTTTTTTGCCAGGGATATCCGCGGAGGACTGGGAGAACGCCGCCTCTTCCGCATTCTGGAGCGTTTTTTGGCTTTCCATGAACCTGACGCCATGACTAAAAACATTCCCCTTGTTGCAGAATACGGCAGGTTTGACGATCTCTTCGTCCTTTTTGGAACGCCATGCGAAAAAACGATGCTTGCCTATGTCAAGGCCATCCTCGACGCTGACATGAAAAAGCTGCAGGCAGGCGAGCCTGTTTCCCTGCTGGGCAAGTGGCTCCCTTCCGTCAACGCCTCAAGCAGCGAAACAGTCAGGACGGCGAAAAAGTTAGCCAGGTCCCTGGGCATGAATGACGCGGCGTACCGCAGGATGCTTTCGTCGCTGCGCGCCGGCATCAGGATCATCGAAAATAACCTACGCGAAAAGGACTACACCTTTGCCTATGAAAAGCAGCCCTCCAGGGCTTTGCTCAAGTACAGGAAGGCCTTCATGCGCAATGACTATGAGCGCTACTGCAGCTTTATGGATCGGGCTGCCGCCACCCCCTCCATCCTGCACACGGCAGCGCTCACCCCTTACGACATCGTCGCGCCCATTGTGAAAGGGCGCCCGCTTACACCGCAGGAACGCAGGGCCCTGGATGCAACCTGGAACGCCCTGGAAGACTTCACCGGCGATGAAAACGCCCTTGTTGTCTGCGACGGCTCAGGCTCCATGTACTGGGGCGGAATGCCCCTTCCCGCTTCCGTGGCGCAGTCCCTGGCAATTTACTTTGCCGAAAAAAACACCGGCGCCTTCCATAACCACTTCATCACCTTTTCAGAAAATCCGCGCCTCGTGGAAATCAAGGGCAGGGACATTTTTGAAAAAGTGAATTACTGCATGGGCTATGACGAATGCGCCAACACGGACCTGGCCAGGGTCTTCGACCTTATCCTTAAGGCAGCCGAAAGCCGGGGGCTTGCGCAGAGCGAGCTGCCCTCCAGGCTGTACATCATTTCCGACATGGAGTTTGACTGCTGCTGCGAAAACGCTGAACTGACAAACTTCGAATACGCTAAAAAGGCCTTTCAGGAGCATGGCTATGACCTGCCGCAGGTTGTGTTCTGGAATGTCCAGAGCAGGCATGTCCATCAGCCTGTCAGCCAAAATGAGCAGGGCGTCGCCCTGGTCTCCGGCTGCACGCCGCAGATCTTCTCCATGCTGAAAAGCGGCCGCATAGACCCGTACAGCGTCATGCTGGATGTGCTCTTCTCCGTGCGTTATGCCGCCATCGCGGCGTAGCGCCGCCCAATCCAAGCCCCCGCCGAGTGCCGCGGGGGCTTTTTTTGCGCCGGAAGGGACGTGCAGCCAGCCTGGCGGCAGGTTCCGCGGCACCCTGGCAGATGGCATGGCATCAAAGAAATGCACAATGCATTCATCGCTTTCTGCGTATATTGACGATCACAAATTCTGACCTGGTCCCGGTCTTGAACTTAATGGCCCAGTCGGAAATGCCGGACGTCACGATAAAATCCGTGCCGCCGCGCCTCTCATGCCCATAGACCAGATCGTTCGCCCCGATCCATTTACCGACCTGGTTGAACGGGAAAAGCTGCCCGCCGTGCGTATGCCCGCACAGGACAAGGTCAACCTTTGCGGCTGCCTGCCTGGCAAAATCCGCCGGCTGATGGTCCAGGACGATCATGTATTTGCTTTTATCCAGGCCCCTGACAAGCTCTTCCATCGAGGCACGCGTGCCGCCCCGTTCCCTGGCTTCGGAATAATCGCGCCGGCCAATCAGGTAAAAGGCATTGCCGAGTAAAACGCTTTCATCACGCAAAACAGCAATGCCGTTCTTTTTCAGCTCATCAAACAGGTCCTGTTCCGAAAAGCCGCGCTGCGCCGCGCCCCAATAGCCTTTGTCATGGTTGCCGGAGACAAAGTACACCCCGTATTTTGCCTTTACCTGCCCCAGCGCCTTTGTGGCGTTCACCATGTCTTCCCTTGTCGTGCCGTCGTCAACATAATCCCCGACAACCATCAGGACATCAGGATTTTGCGCCTGGATGTTTTCCAGATGCCTGGCAAAGCCGCCTGCATTGAACGTTGTCCCCACATGCGCATCTGCAAACATGGCAAGCCTTAAATCCGGCACTTCCTTTTGCGTCACAAGCTCATACCCTGCCTGCCATACATGGTGGTCAGCATACCAGCCGCCGCCCAATGCCAAAATGCTGGCCGCCAGTGCTGCCCAGCCGCCATAATAGCGTTCAAAGCCTTTATGGGCGAATTTTCCCAGCATCCAGAAAGCCACATCGCAGGCGGCCCAGATCATTGCCACACAGATCACGCAGACAATCGCATTCACCGTATCCAGGCAGAGCGCGATGGCTCCCGCGGCTCCCAAAACGATGAGCAGGCCCAATAGGAAATGCCTGAACCTGCCCCATTTTGTGCCGGCTTTCATGCCCGCCAGCTTCGGAACCCTGGCCGCTATATACAGCAGGCATAGTAAAGCGAAAGCAAGTGTTGTCCAGAATATGATAATCCACATGGCCATCGTAAAAGCCCCCGTTTCCATTCCAGGCGCGCAGGCATGGAATGCGATGGATCAAGGCAAAAGAAAATGAGGCGGCCAGCCTTGCGCTTGATGGCGTTTTGATTGAAACTGCCCATCGGGAATGCCGCCGGGCCCAGTGCCCTGCCTGACAGCCG
>JAGADT010000055.1 GCA_017613475.1 Desulfovibrionaceae bacterium
CGCGGGAACAGGTATTCGCCGATGACATCGCCGGCAAGGCAGGTGGGCCCTGCCAGGCGGTAGAGGGCAGTGCCCCCATTTTTTTGCGCCTGCTGATCCTCCCCTGCGTCGTGTGGCTGTGTAAAAGGGGCGTTGCTCCCTTGAGTGAGATCAGCAATGCTGCCAGTGCTGCCGTAGAGCGGCGGCGTGTACGGCATTTCAATGACGTCCGGCATGTGGCAGGCGGCGCTGGCATCCACAATGGCCGTGCGTATGCCCGCGTTTTCCACAATGTCCAGCACCCTGCACACAAGGTAGCCCGCATTCAGCGCCACGGCCTCGCCGGGCTCAAGGTACACGGCCACGCCCCACGCTTGCTGCGCATGGCGCACGCAGCGCTCCAGGCGGGCAAGGTCATAGTCCGCGCGCGTAATGTGGTGCCCGCCGCCCATATTGAGCCATTTCATCTGCGGCAGGATATCGCCAAAGCGCTCTTCCACCGCGGTCAGCGTTGTTTCCAGGGCGTCGGAATTTTGCTCGCACAGCGTATGGAAGTGCAGCCCGTCCAGCAGGGCAATGCGTTCCGACCCCATCTCCCTGTCCCATACAGCCCGCGTTGTGCCCAGCCTGCTCCCGGGCGCGCAGGGGTCATAAATGGCATGGCCTTCCTGCGTGGAGCATTCCGGATTGATCCTCAGGCCCACGCTCAGTCCGGCAGCCTTTGCCCTGGGGCCGAATTTGCCAAGCTGCGCGGGGGAATTGAAGACGATATGGTCCGCCACCCCGAGCAGCTCTTCAAAATGCGCTTCGGCATAGGCCGCGCAAAACACGTGGACCTCCTTGCCGGGCATCTCTTCCCTGCCAAGGCACGCCTCAAAGAGCCCGCTGGCCTCGGTGCCGGCAAGGAAGCGGGCGATCTCAGGGTAAAAGTCAAAGCAGGAAAAAGCCTTCTGCGCCAGCAGGATCCGGCAGCCCGTGCGCTCCATAACGGAAGCCAGCACGCGGCAGTTTTCGGCAATGCGGCTTTCCTCAATCACATACGCGGGCGTGGCAATAGCCCCGAAAAGCGTTTCCGGGGCCTCGCCGCGCAGGGAGGCAAAGGGCGGGCGGTCATCAGCGGCAAACATCAGTCCACCAGAATGGGCGAATGGCTTTCCTTCCTGGGCAGTCCGTACTTCTCAAGCGCGTCCAGGAAGGGATCAGGATCAAATTCCTCAACGGTATGCACGCCCTTGGCCGTCCATTTGCCGGTCAGCAGCATCAGCGCCCCGCACATGGCCGGCACGCCCGTGGTGTAGCTTATGGCCTGGCTCTTCACCTCGCGGTAGCTTTCCTCATGGTCGCAGACGTTGTAGATGTAGTAGGTCTTCTCACGCCCGTCTTTTTTGCCGGTGAAGATGCAGCCGATATTGGTCTTGCCTTTCGTGCGCGGGCCCAGCGAGGCCGGGTCTGGCAGCAGGGCCTTCAGGAACTTGATGGGCACGATTTGCTGCCCTTCAAATTCAACGGGCGTTGTGGAAAGCATGCCGACGTTTTCAAGGCACTTCATGTGCGTCAGGTAGCTCTGCCCAAAGGTCATGAAAAAGCGGATGCGCTTTACCCCGGGGATATTCAGCGCCAGGGACTCGATTTCCTCGTGGTGCAGGAGGTACATGTCTTTCCTGCCGACCTGGTCGAAATCGTATTCCCGCTTGATGCTCATCGCCGGGATTTCAACCCAGTGACCGTTTTCCCAGTAGCTGCCAGGGGCGGAGACTTCGCGCAGGTTGACCTCCGGATTGAAATTCGTCGCAAAGGGGTAGCCGTGGTCCCCGCCGTTGCAGTCCAGGATGTCGATGGTGTCAATGGCATCGAATTCGTGCTTTTGGGCGTAGGCGCAGTAGGCCTGGGTCACGCCGGGGTCAAAGCCGCAGCCCAGCAGCGCCGTCAGCCCGGCCTTTTCGAACTTTTCGCGGTACGCCCACTGCCAGCTGTAATCGAAATAGGCGGAAAAGCCCTTTTCCCTGCAGCGCTTCTCATAAATGGCCCGCCATTCGGGATCATCAGTATCCTCTGGCTCGTAGTTCGCCGTGTCCATGTAGTTGACGCCGCAGGCCAGGCACGCGTCCATAATGGCCAGGTCCTGGTAGGGAAGCGCGATGTTCATGACCAGGTCCGGCTTATAGCTCCTGATCAGATCGGCCATTTCGCTGGCATTGTCGGCGTCAACATGCGCCGTCGTGATCTTTGTGGCCGTTTTGCCCTTCAGCTCTTCGGCAAGGGCATCGCACTTGGACTTGGTCCTGCTGGCGATGCAAAGCTCTGTGAAGACCTGGTCGGCCTGGCAGCATTTGCGGATCGCCACCTGGGCCACGCCGCCGCATCCAACAACTAAAACCCTGCTCATTCTTCTTCCCCTCTTGCGATCAGTTTAAGGCCAGGATCAGCTCACGCAGCACTTTCGCGGCTGCTGCGGTTGACGCGCCGCTGGCATCCAGCATGGGCGCGAGTTCATTGATGTCCGCCGCGACCACATTGGCCTCTGCGGCCGTGCGGAGCGCCTCCAGAAGCTGCATAAAGCTCACGCCCCCGGCCTCCGGCGTGCCTGTGCCGGGAAACACGGAGGGGTCGAGGCAGTCCAGGTCAACCGTCAGGTAAACAGGAGCCTTTTCCGCGCGCAGCCTGCTTACCAGCTCAGGGAGCCCGGCAAAATCAAACTTGTGCATCTCCGTATGCTGCTTTGCAAAGCGGAATTCCTCACGGTCGCCGCTGCGGATGCAGAACTGGTGGATGCGCCCGTCCCCCACCAGCTCATGGCACCTGCGCATCACGCACGCATGGCTCAGCCGCGCCCCCAGGTAATCGTGGCGCAGGTCCGCGTGCGCGTCAAAATGGATGATGTGCAGGGAGGGAAAATGCCGCACCGCCGCCCGCACGCTGCCCAGGGTGACAAGGTGCTCGCCGCCGATGAGCAGCGGCAGCTTGCCGGCCCTGAAGATCTCCCCGGCGCGGGCCTCTATCGCCTCCAGCGCCATCTCCGGGCTGCCGAAACACAGCTCCAGGTCGCCGGAGTCAAAAACGGCGGCATCCGCCAGGTCCTTGTCCTGGTAAGGGCTGTAGGTTTCAAGGCCAAAGCTTTCATGCCGGATGGCGGCGGACCCGAAGCGGGCGCCCGGGCGGAAGCTGGTGGTCGAGTCAAAAGGGGCGCCGAAAAGGACGATGGAAGCTTCTTCAAACTCCGCGTCGCAGCCGATGAACGTTTCAACATTCCTTTCCATCAGAGCGTTTCAACCTCCAGAAGCAGGTTTTCAAGGAAGGCAGGCAGGTAGAACGCGCCGATGTGCAGCTTTGTCGTGTAGTAGCGCGTCTGGAGATTGAGGGCTTTCCAGCGCTTGGCATTGAGGTCGTCAATGGGATGGTACTTCTTGCTGGCGAAGCCGAAAAGCCAGTAGCCGGCCGCGTAGGTCGGGATATGCGCCTGGTACACGCGGCTGATGGGGAAGGTGCGCACAATATGCTTGTGGCTGCGATGCTTCGCCTCGGCGTCATGCCTGTAAAAGGGGCTGCCCTGCTGGTTGACCAGGATGCCGTCTTCCCTGAGGGCGTTCCAGCAGATGCCGTAGAATTCCCGCGTGAAATAGGCTTCAAGGGGGCCCACGGGATCGGTGGAGTCCACGATGATGAGGTCATACTCCGCGGTCCTGCGCCGGATAAAGCGCAGGGCGTTGTCAAAATACATGTGGACGCGGCTGTCATCCAGGCGGCAGGCGTTTTCCGGCAGGTAAATGCGGCAGGCCTCAATGACGGCGGGGTCCATCTCCACAAGGTCTATGCGGCTGATCCTGTCGTAGCGGGCAAGCTCGCGCACCACGCCGCCGTCTCCCGCGCCCAGGACGAGCACATCCCTGACAAAGGGATGGACGGACATGGGCACATGGGTGATCATTTCGTCATAGATGAACTCGTCGCGCTCCGTCAGCATGACGTTGCCATCCAGCGTGAGCACCCTGCCGAATTCCGGGGTGTCAAAAATATCGATCTGCTGGAACTCGCTTTTCTTGGAGTAGAGATGCTTGTCGACGCGGATGCTGTGCTTGACATCCGGCGTATGGTATTCGCTGAACCAGAGCTCCATTGGATGCCTCCTCAGGCGAGCACGTTGATATTGCGGATCTCAGGGTCTTCGGGGCCGGTCATGGAACAGCCCTTTTCCTTCGCGTATTCGATATAGTCCAGGATCTCGGAGGTGACCCGTTCGCCGGGCGCCAGGATGGGGATGCCCGGGGGATAGCACATGATGAACTCGCTGCACACAAGGCCTTCGCTCTCGCGCAGGGGCACGCTTTTTTTCTCCGCATAAAAGGCCTGCTGGGGGCTCATCACCACTTCAGGATCAATGTACTCCTGGCTGAGGAGCCCGCGGGGGTCCTTCTGGTAGCGCCGCCTGATTTCGGCCAGGGCGCTGACAAGCCGCTCCAGGTCCTGCTGCCTGTCCCCTATGGAAAGGTAGGCCAGGACGTTGCCGATGTCGCCAAATTCTATCTGGATGTCGTATTCGTCGCGGAGCAGGTCATAGACCTCGATGCCCGCCAGGCCGATTTCCCTGGTGTGGATGCTCAGCTTCGTGGGGTCGAAATCAAAAATGGAATTGCCGTTGATCAGCTCCTTGCCAAAGGCGTAATAGCCGCCGACGGCGTTGATCTCGTCCCTGGCGTAATCCGCCATGAACACGACCTTTGAAAAGATCTCCCTGCCGTGCAGGGCAAGGTTGCGGCGCGAGATATCCAGGCTGGACATGAGCAGGTAGCTGCCCGACGTTGTCTGGGTGAGGTTTATGATCTTGCGCACATGCCCGGCATTGACGTTGGGCCCCGTGAGCAGCAGGCTGGACTGGGTCAGGCTGCCGCCGGACTTGTGCATGGAAACCGCCGCCATGTCGGCGCCGCAGGCCATGGCCGTGACCGGCATGCCCACGCCAAAGTAAAAATGCGTGCCGTGAGCCTCATCCACAATGCAGGTCATGCCGGCGTCATGCGCCATTTTGACGATGGCGCGCAGGTCGCTGCAGATCCCGTAATAGGTGGGGTTATTGACGAGGACCGTCACTGCGTCGGGATTTTCGGCAATGGCCTTGGCCACATGCTCCCGCTCCATGCCCAGCGAGATGCCCAGGCTCCTGTCCACATCCGGATTGACATAGACGGGGATGGCGCCGCACAGGACCAGGGCATTGATGACGCTCTGGTGCACGTTGCGGGGCAGGATGATCTTGTCGCCGCGCTTGCACATGGAAAGCACCATGGTCTGCACGGAGCTTGTGGTCCCGCCCACCATGAGGAAGGCATGGGCGGCGCCAAAGGCATCCGCCGCCAAAAATTCCGCCTCGCGGATAACGGAAATCGGATGGCACAGGTTATCCAGCGGCTTCATGCTGTTAACGTCGATGCTGACGCAGCGCTCGCCCAAAAAATCCCTCAGCTCAGGGTTGCCGCGCCCCCGCTTATGCCCGGGGACGTCAAAGGGCACCACGCGCATCTGGCGGAACGTATTCAAGGCCTCGTAGATGGGCGCCCTTGTGTGGTCAAGCTTATACTTATTCATCCCACCCTCGCGGAAAAATAAAAAAACGCAGGCTGCGGCATTCTGCAGCTTGCGTTCTAAAGGCGGCGCCTTCACATCCCGGGGGAACGTTGCAGGCAATCAGCCCATTCCACGGAATATGAATCAGCGGCTCCGGCATACAGCATCCTGAAAGCAATAATACCCTTACTGCTCCCAGACCTTTCCACAAGCCTGCGCAGCGCGCATTTCGTTATGGAGCAAACCAGCTTAAAAAACTGAACCGCAGCCTGCGCTGCATGTTCAATCAATAAGGCGGTAAACCGCCACCCGGCAGTGGACCCGGCTGTCCGTATGGCCTTAACTCACGCGGAGTAGTCCGTAATGATCGCTTTAAGGACTCTTTCAGAGCCTCCATGTTTTTTTGTACGTGAACAGCGCCCTTTTTGTCAAGAATCGCCGCAAATGCCTGCGTAGCGTTCCGGGGATATGCGCCTGCCCTTCTGCCCTGCCGGCCGCCAGGATGGTCCTTGCATGAAAAAGGCTCCGGCGGGAGTGTCCTCGCCAGAGCCAGTCCTTGCCATGCTCCAACACGCAGGCAGCGCCGAAGAATGATTTTCAATTCCGGCGGCTACTTAATCCAGCCTTTCTTAATGCCGATGAAGACGTAGGCAAGCAGTCCAGCGAGTGCAATTGCTACGCTAATGGTTCCGACGTTCATAAATGCTCCTCCCGTAAGGGATGGATGACATAACCAGCAATCGCGGAAATTATCCCCAGGGGGGCGGCCAGCCAGCTTTGCGGCGTGATGACAACGCCAACCAAAAGGCCAGCGCCCGCCGTCATAAAGAATGTTTCCCAATACTTCATGGCTCAAATATAGCCATTCGTCCAGGATTCAGCAACAGGACTTTGAGCCAGCCTGATGGACCCCGCAGTAGCCCGTGCCTTTCCCTGTCCGCCGCCAGTGCGGGCAGGAACGGCAGTGCTGCAGGTCCTCTTCCGTTGGCTGGAAGCATGAACGCCCCCTGCCTGTTACGGGGTCAATCTCCGCGTTCCTGATCTCCGCCGCATGTGCCCGGTTGAATTTCCGGCAGAAAAGGGAGCTCATGGCGTCAAATTCCGGGCGCTCAGCGCAGTCCAGCCCTAAGCTTGATGCCATACTTTTTGCAGCGCCTGGAAACCGAGCTTTTTGAAATGTCCATCTCCTCCGCGATGTCGCGCACCGACAAGCCGCTGGCTGCCAGCTCGCGCAGCTGTTCCGCCTCAGCCTCGTCAATGCCCGTGA
>JAGADT010000056.1 GCA_017613475.1 Desulfovibrionaceae bacterium
ACGATCTTCTTTTCAACAGTCTTGGCAATGGCCTTGCGGACCAGTTCCGCAGCTTCGCGCCAGCCCAGGAAGTCCAGCATCATGGCGCCGGAGAGGATCAGGGAGCCGGGGTTGACTTTGTCCATGCCGGCGTACTTGGGCGCCGTGCCGTGGGTCGCTTCAAAAATGGCGTAGCCGTCGCCCACGTTGGAGCCGGGAGCCATGCCAAGTCCGCCAACCTGCGCGGCAAGGGCATCGGAGATGTAGTCGCCGTTCAGGTTCGGGGTGGCGATAACGTCGTATTCCGCCGGGCGGAGCAGGATCTGCTGGAACATGGCGTCGGCGATGCGGTCCTTCAGCAGGACTTTGCCTTCTGGCACCTTGCCGCCGTTGGCGGTCACCCATTCTTCGGTCACCACTTTGTCGGCGAATTCGTCAGCGGCCACTTCGTAGCCCCACTTGCGGAAGCCGCCTTCCGTGAACTTCATGATGTTGCCCTTGTGCATCAGGGTCACCGTGGGCAGGTTGTGGTCGATGGCGTACTGGATGGCCATGCGCACCAGGCGGCGGGTTCCGGAGCGGCTGATGGGCTTGATGCCGATGGCGGTGTCGGCAGGGAGTTCCTTGCCGTACATGTCTTTCACCAGCTTGATCATCTGGGCCGCTTCAGGCGTGCCGGATTCCCATTCAATGCCGGCGTACAGGTCTTCCATGTTTTCACGGAAGATGATCATGTCAACAGCGTCGGGATTCTTCACGGGGCTGGGCACACCGGGGAGATGGTTCACCGGGCGGATGCAGGCGTAGAGCTCAAGGCTCTGGCGCAGCTGCACGTTCAGGCTGCGGAAGCCCTTGCCAACAGGGGTCGTCAGAGGTCCCTTGAGGGCGACGCGGTACTTTTTGATGGTCTCGAGGCTTTCGTCAGGCAGGTATTTGCCCGTCGCCTTGAAGGCCACTTCGCCAACCGGGATTTCCAGCCAGTCGATGCGCTTTTTGCCGCCGTAGGCTTTGGCAACCGCCGTATCCAGAACAGGCTGGGTGGCGTTCCACAGGTCGGGGCCAATGCCGTCCCCGGGGAAGACAGGGATGATCGGTTCGTCGGGGACCGTGTACCCCTTCTCCGGGGTGTATTCGATAGCTTTGCCCATGAGGTTATCCTCCGTAAAACGTGATTGAATGACTTAGCCTATACGACTTGGGAAAAAAAGAAAAGATGCTTTCGGGCTTTTTTGTGCGCGGGATGGCAAAAATTTTGGCAGGCAAGCGGGCATCTGCGGCATTGCCGTGCAGCCCGCCTGCCTGAAGCAAAGTGCAATCAGTATTCCTTTTTCCAGTTGATCCCGACTTCTGAGGCTTCGCCTGAGGTCCTGGCTTCCATGCTGATCTGCGGCGTGACTTCAATATCCACAAAAACCTCCGTGGAATCGCTGCCAATGCCCTGCTGCACGCCAACGTACACGTCGTCGCGGATGTACTTGCCCATTTCCAGGACGGAATGCTCGGTATCTTCTCCGGAAGCGGAGCTTGGCCCGGCAAGGGGGTTGCCGCCCGTTTTGTCAGGCGTGTTGCGCGAACGGGAGCTTCCGACCCGCACAACATCCACGCCCAGCGTATTGCGCGTAAAGTCAAAGATGCCTGAACCCGTGGTGCCAAGCGTGGTGAGCGCGGCAACGCTGGCGGCAAGCTGTATGCTCTCCGCCCGCGAGAGTTCGCTTGGCGGGCGGCCAAAGAGCATCCGCGAAACCACTTCATCCTTGGGCAGCGGCGGCTGGCTGCGCAGCTCCAGGTGGGGGGCGTTGGCCGTGCCGGTAATGGCGGCCTCGGTGATGATGTCGGAGGTGCGGCGCTGCACGCTGACATCCAGGATGGGCGTGGGCGGCTTGGAGCCGTTGAAGAGGACTTTGCCCTTGGCCAGGACAAATGATTTGCCAAGCAGCGACATTGCGCCGCGCACGCTTTCCAGCGAGCCCGTGACGGCGGGGTCGTTCAGCGCGCCGTTTACGCGGATATCGCCCTTCCATTCAGATTCAAGCCCGTGCCCGCGCACGAAAAAGCGGCCGGGGATGAGAACGCGGACGGCGAGCTTGCCGACATCATTGCCCTTTGCTTCCTGTTCCGCGCTTTTGATTTCTTCCATGTTTTCAACATCAAGCGTGGTGAAGGATCCGCCCGAAAGCTTGTCCAGCAGGAGTTCCCCGCTGGGGATGGTGATGTCGGCGCGGATGTTGGGGGCCGCTGCCGTGCCGGAAACATTAAGGTTTCCATCCAGCTTGAGGCGCAGGTCGTTGCGGTGCAGCGGCGCGAAATTGCTGATGGTGCCCGCGGCCTGGAGTGGCATGTCCTTTTCCGCAAGGTTCACCTGCCCCTTGATGGACATGGTGCCCTTGTTTCCGTCGCCGCCGGAGGTGCTGAACGTGAAGAGCTTGTTCGCAAGGTTGGCGTCAACAAGGAGCCCTGAAAGCTCAATGCCGTTGCGGATGTCCATGAAGCGCAGGTCTTTGAGGTGCAGGTCAAGCGTCGGAACAGGGGCGGAAAGCGTGCCGCGGACCGCAGCGTCCATCCTGCCTGAGCCTGTCAGCCGCGTATCAGCCATGGGAACAAAGCGCCACAGCGGCGCGATCAGCCCATCCCAATGGGCCGTAATGTTTACGGGGGAGGTTATGGAAACGGAGGGGAATCCTCCGCTATAGCTGATGGGCAGGCTTCCCTGGGCTGTAAGCCCTTCGCTGCCAATGCCGTCAAGCTTTGCGCTGAAGGTGAGCGAGCTTCCTCCCGCTGGAAGATGCCCGGTGAACACGGCGTTGAGCGGCTTAAAGCCGTCGCCCTTATGGCCGACGTTGTCAAGCGCCGCATTGAGCCGCACGTCAGGGCGGTTTGCCTTGCCCTGGATGGCGGCGGAAGCGGAGAGCGTGCCGTCCGGCACAATATGCCCGGCAAAGGGCCTGGCAAGGGCAAGCGGCACGTCCTTCAGGTCAAGGAGGGCGTGGATGCTGTCTTTTACCTCGGCAGAGACGCTAAGGCTGCCCTGGGGCAGGATGCGCATCGTGAGGTTGCGGGTGGAAATGGCGGAGCCGTCAAGCCCCCTGATCTGGGCCGGAGCGGCAAGCTGCAGCCCCTGCTTGCCGGCTTTGTCGGTCAGCTTGAAGCGCTGGATATCCAGCGTGCCGCCAGCGAGGCTCAGCGCGGCGTCAAGCATGGCGTCGCCCTGTGCGGAAAGCGTAACGGCGCCCTTGTTATCCGCCCAGTTGGCGGCGCAGGCGGCCTTGGCGATGGTGAATTCTCCGGACTGCGCCTTGTCCAGCGCAATCTTTGCCGTGGCGCGGGGATTGCTGAAAAGGTTCTGCGCGTCCGCGTTAAGATTCAGGTCTTTGAGGCTTATGCCGTTATAAAGGAGGTTCGCCAGGGTGAGCTTTACATTGGCCGATTGCCCGGCGTTGGGGGAAAGGCGCAGGGCAAGGTCGGCGTTTTTGGCCTTGATGGGTCCGGCAAGGGCGGAGAGGGCGTCCCAGTTTTTCACGCGGGCATCCAGGGTGCCTTCAATCGCCGGATTGGCGTTTTGCGGGAGGCTGGCCGAAATTTTGCCGTTCAGCGCAACGCCGAAAAGCAGCCCGGTAAGCTCAGAAAGGTCAATGCGGTTGCCGCCGGCCTTCCAGTTGAGGGAAAGGGAGAGCGGGGCGTGCGCTTCTTTGGCGGTGAGGCGCAGGGCGCCGCTGCCGCCAAAGCCGTTTGCCAGGTCAAGGTCCGCCGTGGCCTGCACGGAAGGCGTGAGCAGCTTTGCGTTGTTAAGCGTCAGGGCAGGGCTGTCTGCCTGGCAGGTGATGGAAGGCTTGTTTGCGCTGCCCTTCGCCGTCACCCGCACGTTCAGCGGGCCAGAGGCATTGGGAACCAGGCTGGCAAGCTCGCGGAGGGAGGCTGAAAGCCCCGCGTCAAAAGCGGGCGTTTCGCTGGCGGTGAAGCGCCCGCGGCCTTCCGCGTTAATCCCCGCGGCCTGCAGGCGGAGGGATTGGATTTCCAGCGAGGGGGCGCTGTCCTTTCCTTCCTTGGGCGTTTCTCCATGCAGGGTAATGGTCAGGGCAGGGGCTGCGCCAAGCAGGGCTTCGAGGGGCTGGAGCGGCCCCTCCCAGCCGGCATTGGAAAGCGCGGCGGAAATGCGGCCTTCAAGGGAAGCCGTATTTTTCCCTTCACTTGTTTTTGGGGCGAAATCTCCCTGAATGCTTAAGGCGCCCGAGCGTATGCCCTGCACGCCAAAAAGGGCGCACAGGTTGTGCAGGCTGGGCACAGCGGCTTTCAGGCGGCCCTGAACGCCCGGGTAGGGCGCCTTTGGCGACCAGGCTCCGAAGAGGTCAGCCGATGCCAGGGAGGATTTGAGCGTGAATTCACGCAGGGCAAAGCCCTCGCCTTCCCTGGCGGCATTGGCCTTGAAGGTCAGCGTGTCTTTTCCGCCCGGCAGGACCGGCATGTTGGTGAAATCTGTTTTGCCTTCCGCGTACATGCCGCCCTTGCCGTCCATGCCGGCCTGCATGGCCAGGGCGGCGTTGGGCCTGGAGAGGTCCTTGGCCAGCTCAATGGCGCGCAGCGTGGCCTGGAGATTGAGCGAAGGGGCGTTCAGCGTGCCGCCAAGGACGGCGTTGGCCCCTGCTTCGGCAAAGGGCAGCTGCACGCCCTGGGCAGGCTTCTGCGCTTTTATGGCCAGGGTGCCCGCCAGTTTGGGATCCATCCCGGGGCCCTGCAGGGCAATGCGCTCGCCCCGCACAGACCAGAAAGGCCCATCCACGGTGAGGAGGGGCACGCCGGCTTCGTCCGGGCGCATGGCGAGCTTTACCGTGAGGTTTGTTTCCTTGCCCAGGTTGTCATGCAGGGCGGAGGGGGCGTTTTTCTCAGGCGTGAGGCGCAGGTTAAGCCCCAGCTCCTGCCCGCCGCTGTCAGGCAGGGCAAAGGAAGCCGTGCCGTCCATGGCAAGGAGGTTTCCGGTCAGGAGGCGCAGCTTGCCCTGCCAGTCGCTGAGGGGGGCGGAGCCCTCCAGGCTGAAGCTCAGGGGCTTTGGCCCGCCAAGCCCAGAGAGGCGGGAAACAAGCCCGCCCGGCAGCGCGTCAAAGGCTGCATTGAGCTGGAGATTGGGCCTGGCCCCTTCCGAGAGCAGCGCTTCCAGGCGCAGGGTATCGCCGTACGGTTCCTTGCCGCCGGTCAATAAGGTGATGAGCGTGTGCAGCCCATTGGCGGAAGCCGTGCCGACATGCCCCTGAAGGGAAAGGATAGCCGGGGGATCAGAGGGCGGGAGCCCCAGGACGGCAGGCCCCAGGGTGATGTTTGCCAGCGAGAGCTTTTTGATTTCAATGCCTGGCAGATTAGGGAACCCCTTGGTGAAAGCCAGGGGTTCCGAAGGCTCAGGCTCGGGCTTTGGCTCAGAAGGCGGCAGCACGGGGAGCCTGGGGATGTTCAGCGTATCAAGCGCCAGTTCATCGATGACGATGCGTTTTTTCAGCAGCGGAAGGAAGCTCAGCTCCAGCCTTGCTTCTTTCAGCGTGAGCCAGAGCCCCTGCTTGTCTTGCAGTTCAACATTGGTGAGGCGCAGCTTGCCTGGGAGCGGCCCTTCTATGCCGCCGATCCGCAGGCCAAGGCCCGTTCCGTCCATGGCCGCGCAGATCTTGTCCGCAATAAAGCGCGCGCCCGTATCTGAACGCAGCCATATCCACGCGCCCGCCGCAGTGGCAAGCAGAAGGAGGAGCAGCACGCCAAGCCCGCGGACAAGCCATTTCCAGAATCCGCGGCGTGCCTGGGCGTTTTTCCTGGGGGCTTCTGCCATGCCCTTGGGAGCTTCTTCGTTTTTCCTGGGGGTGTCGTCTGCCATTTAGAATGCCTGCCCGATGCTGATGTATATTTGGAAGGACTTTTGATCGCCATTGCGGTTGTCCAGCGGCACAGCCACGTCGAAACGCACAGGGCCTATGGACGTGTAGTAGCGGAAGCCAAGGCCGACTGACCAGCACAGGTCCTTGCCGAGGCGCGGCATGGGGGTGTCGTAGACCATGCCCGCGTCAACGAAAGGCACGATGCCGAAGGTATCCGTAACCTTGTAGCGGGCCTCAAAATTCAGGGCGTTAAACGAAAGCCCGCCCTCTGGGTCCCCTTTCCAGTTGAGCGCTCCGATGGATTGGTATTTGTAGCCGCGCACGCTTCCGCCGCCGCCCGTGTAAAAGCGCAGGGCCCCGGGGATGCGCTCCACCTTGCTGCCTGTGGAGCCAAGCATCCCGCCCACAGAGGCCTTGGCTGCCAAAACAAGCTTGTCGGTGGGATTGCCCTCTTCGTCATGCAGCAGGGCAAAGTACGCGCTGAAATCGGCCTGGGAGCGGACAGCGCTGAACGCGCCCCGGTAGTGCCCCCAGTAAGTGGTGGCGTTAAGCTGGAGCCGTGTGCCGCGGGTAGGGTTCAGCAGGTTGTCGGTCCCATCGCGGCGCAGGGTCAGGGGAACGCCCAGAATCAGGAAGCTTTCCCACCTGTCTCTGTCTTCGCGGATGCGCCCGCCCTGGGCGGAGACCTTTGCGCTGCCCCACCAGCGCCCGGAGAGCTTCCGCTCTAAGCCCGCGTCCGCGTACCACATGCGCAGGTCATAGGCATCGGTTTCTTCCTTGCGCAGGAAGGCGTTGGAAATGAAATTCTGGTTCTTGGCGTAAAAGGCCGGCTTGGTGAAGCTCGCGGCGATTTCCTGCCGTTCCTGGGAAAGAATGCCCGTGGTCCTTAAGCGTTCGCCCTCGCCAAACAGGTTGCGGTGTTCCCAGAAGCCCTTGGCGCCAAAGCCAACGTCGGAGGCATAGCTTAAGCCTGCGCCTGTGCGCTTGTCCGGCCCTTCCTTAACGGAAAGGCGGACGGGCACGGTGTCTGAAGCGGCCTTGCCGTTTTCATCAAAGCCGGGTTCCACATGGGCTTCACGGAAGAGCCCCGTCTGGATCAGGGTGTTCTCGTAGGCCAGGACCTTATCCTTGTTCCATACGTCGCCCTTATCCCAGGGCTGGAGCCTTTCCAGGTAGGAAGGCTTGACCTTTTCCGCGCCCTGCACCTCCAGCGGCCCGAACTGGGCGTAGGGCCCTGTTTTGACTTCAATCAGGGGGTTCAGGATTTTTTTGGAAGGGTAGAGGCGGTAGCGCGCCCTCTGGATGGTGGCGGAAGGGAATCCCCGCTTCCAGAACCAGTCCGGCACGGGGGATACGGCGGACATGATGTCTGAAGCCTGGGCTGGCACGCCGTCTTTCAGCCCGAACGGGCGCAGGTCCCTGGGGGCTTCTTCCAGGGCTTTCTTGCCGTTTGGCGACAGCGTATCCTTGTCTGTGCAGTCGATGACGGATTTGGCCACATGGTACAGGGTCCCGGGAATGAGCGTGAGCAGGACCTTGGCCGGCGAGGCTTCCCAGTCAATGCTGTATTCGGCCTTTCCATCGTAATAGCCGCGGGAATTGAGCAGCTTTTTGGCTTCGTCCCGGTCTGAAACCGCCCTGCGTTCAAGCCCTACCCGGCTGTCAGGCGGGTCATTGCGCATGGATTCAAGCTGGCTTCCGCCTTTCATCGCACTGCACAGAGCTTTGGCGGCGTCTTTGTCGTCAAGGCCTTTGACTTCCACATCCATTGTATAGGGAACAGGGTCCCCTTTCATGCTGTTAAGGTCCTGCGCGGCTTCTGCGGCAATGCTGCCTGATGCTTCGTCAGCGGGGTCAGGCTTTGCGGCTGTGGAGCATCCGGAAAAGAGGAGGGCGGGAAGGAGCAGCGCCGCCCAGAGGAGTTGGCAGGTATTTCGGGTGATCATGCGGCAGTATCCTGAGAGAGTTCCCGCAGCCACAGCGTGCGCAGCCCTTCCAGAATGAGGTCGGGGCAAACAGCGTCGAAGCAGCGGCAGACCCTTGCAACAGCATGGGCGAAGCCGCCGGTGGCAACCACTTTGCATGGCTTTGGCAAAACATCGGCGAGCCTGCCGCACAGGCCTTCGCTCATGGCGGCAAAGCCAAAGAGGAAGCCCTGGTTCATGCTGGTGACCGTGCTTCTTCCTGGGGAGAGCTCCGTGTTGTCTACAGTCAGGGGGATGCGGGGAAGCTGGGCTGTTTTTTGTGAGAGGGCGTTGAGCGCGGAGAGCATGCCCGGGCAGATGAGCCCGCCCATGTAGGCGTTGTGCGCCACGCAGTCAAAGGTGGTTGCCGTGCCGAAATCTATGGAAATGATGCCCGGCGAATCAGGAAAAATGTTCCGCGCGGCATAGGCGGCAACCAGGCGGTCGGCCCCCACTTCGGAAGGGCGCTCGTAGTGGTTCTCCATGGGGATGGGAACGTCCTTGTGGGCAAAGCGCACCGTGACGTTGAGGAAGCGCTGGCAGGCGTATTTCAGCAGGGGGTCCATGCCCGGCACTACGGAAGAGGCGAGGCAGCAGCGGATATCAAGGGGCCCTGTTTCCCGCACGGCCTGCTTTATCAGCCCGTCAAGGCGCAGCCCAAGCAAGTCTCCGCCTTGCACGGAATCAGTAGGCAGGGCGTAAGAGGTTTTCAGGGACCGTTCGTCTGCAATTCCAACTTTTACCGAGGTGTTTCCCACGTCCAGGATCAGTGCGTGCATGAAATCTCCAGAAAAAAGCGCTGCGCTGGTGTTGCGTGCGGCGCAGTGTACAGAATAACGCCTTCTTTGTGAACTGGAAATCTTCCGGCGTTCTTTTTTAACGCATTCTGAAGGGCGTGGAGAACTTGCCGGGAAGTGTTTTTATTTTGCTGCTTCCGGGGATTTGGAGCTGCCATGCGCTGGCGTTCCTTCTGCCTTATGCAGGCTGCAGCTGGAGCCGCAGCACGGGCAGTCGCCGCACTCTGTCAGCGTGGCAATGATGCCGCATCCCTCATGCCGCCCGCCGGGGCACTGGCGGAGCAGCGCCTGGAGGTGGCTTTTCAAATGCCTGAGGGCGGCGATCTGCCGCTCCACTTCAGCAATATGCTTTTCCACCAGGGAATTGATCCAGTCGCAGCTGACGGTTGGATTGTCCTTAAACGCCAAAAGCTGGCGGATTTCAGCAAGGTTCATGCCGTGCATCCTGCAGCGCCGGATAAAATGGAGGCGCTCCACATCGTTTTCGCTGTACAGCCGGTAGTTGTTTTGGCTGCGGTCCGGCACGGGCAGCAGCCCCTCTTTTTCGTAGTAGCGGATGGTAACAACCTGGCACCCGCTCATTTCGGCAAGCTTGCCTATCTTGATGCCCATTGGCGGCTCCTTTGCAAGAGGCTGAGGCAGCCGTTATTGCATGGTGTTTGCGAAAGTGAAATTTTTTTTCAGGAAGTGCTTGACTCTATAGCCGCTATAGGCATTACGTCAATGGCAAAGCTAATGAAGCCACGGCGGCCAGCCTGGGAGGAGGCGTTATCATGGCAGGCAGATCCTGTTGCTGCTGCGCGCACTGCGCTGAAAAAGAAGGAAGTCCGGCAGGTGTTTCATCGTCAGCGCATGGATGCGCGGATGAATGCGCTGGGGGAGCTGAAGCAACGCTGCGCGTGCCCGCTATGGACTGCCCCGTTGAAGAGGG
>JAGADT010000057.1 GCA_017613475.1 Desulfovibrionaceae bacterium
AGTGACATTAAGCCCCGCGACATACCGTTGAACGCGTACGGGTCACAATTCCCGGAAAAAGATATGCGGCGTTTCTCGCATCCTGCGAAATTTTTTTGCCGCATGAGGGAAAAACATTGACATGCGAAGGGGTTTTCTATAAATTTATTTTGTTATTGGGCTGTCGTTCAATTGGCAGGACTGCGGATTCTGGCTCCGCCAATCAAGGTTCGAGTCCTTGCAGCCCAGCCATAACAAAATGAATTTGTCCCCATCGTCTAGTCGGCCCAGGACAACGGCCTTTCACGCCGTCAACAGCGGTTCAAATCCGCTTGGGGACGCCAAAGAAATCAGTGGGTTATGGTAGCTATTCGTTATTGAACCAGTTTGGTTACCTGGCCTTGGTTACAAAATGCCTCTCGAATGACCACTTCGGGGGGCATTTCCATTTCCATCTGTTCCAGCAGCTCTTCCGCAGCCTGGCCGATTTCACTCTCGCCCAAGGCGGAAAGGATGCTATCCTGATTGCTGTAAAGCCCGGCGCTCCGGACATAGATATCCGTGGTCGTGGCGCGGGAATGCCCCATCAGAATCTGAGCGGCATTCAGCCCACCAGAGGTGAACGTGATCGCGGCAGCCTTATGCCGCAGAGCATGAAAGCCAAAGGGCTTCACCCCCGCCTTTGCACAAAGCCGATTCATCAAATGCAACCGCTGCTTAAAAGGCAACCCCATAGATGACTCGTTCTGCGTCTGCATAAAAACATTGTCCACCTTGCAGGGGCGCGCCTTCCTCCACCACGTCAACGCCTTGATCAATTCTGGATGCATTGACAGCCAGCGAACACGCTGCTGCCCATTGCGCCCTTTGTGATCAATCAATCGGATCTGTCCGGTATCCAGGCGGATGTCCTTCTCCCACGAAAGGCGAAAAACCTCACTCCGCCTGGCGCCCGTGTAGTAATAGGTCAAGAGCATGACCAAGTCCTGGCCACGGGCCTCGCGCAGCACTTTGACAATATCTTCTTCCGGCGGCACATAGCGCTCCCCGGCATCAACCGGGAAGGGCTTTATGCGCTCCAGCACAGACCGCCCCTGGGGGAAGCCCTCGACGCTGTCGATGCCCCAATTCCAGGCGGCAAGAAGGTTTTTGCGATAGACGTTTGCCCGGTGCGCCGTATGGGCATCGGAAACATCCACCAGGAACTGATAGAGTATAGGCTTCGTAAGCCTTTCCACGCAATCAATGCCCTCTTCCCGGCAATACGCAAAAAACGCCTTCATAACCGTGGTTTTCTCCACATAGGTTGATCTGCTCATGGTGCGCTTCACATAATCCAGGTACTGCTCACCCCAGGCCAAAAGCAGCTCTAAGCCCGTGAGGGTCGTCACCTGGGTTGCCGATGACGCCAGAAGTTCCTTTCTTCTTTCTACCTCCCATTGCCTTGCGGCCAACCATTCCGGGCCTTTCACCTTCCCCGGAGGGAAGAACTTGCAGTCCACCTGCTTCCCGTCGATGACAACCCGGCCCATCCAAGCGTTGCCACGATCCTTTCTCAGTGTAGGCATTGAAGAACTCCATGACCGTGCCCCACCGAAACCTCCAACACCGGCCGACACGCCTGCCGCCGAGCTGACAGGCTATCCGGCGAACGGCTCTGGGGTCAAGCCGTAGCCGCTCGGCAACTTCAGTCATATTCAGGATGTCATCAGGATTCATCCCGCGAACCTCACCCTCTGCGCAACGGATTTGCGCGCGGCATCAAGCCAGTACTTCGTACTGCGCCCGGCGATTGCTGCCGAAACCCACTCACGACTGACAAGAGAGTCAAGAGGCAAGCCAAGTATGGCTCCAGCACAGAAAGAGGAAAGGCGCTCCGCAAGCCAATCACGCTCCTGCTCAAGCTGGTCCACATCATTATGGAGTTGTAGTGGCATCCACTTTTCACCATTCATGCGGTAGCCTCCTCACGATAATGGCCCTGGCTTTTTCTTTCGGCGCGGCAACTTTCGCAAAGGGTGTACTTTTCGTTCTTTGGGGGAAGATGTACGCCGCAAGTCACGCAGCGCTTGTGAGCCTTACGCTCTGCTCGCAGTCGGACTTCGTACCCGGCATGATATTCGAGACACGCCTTGCATATAAGGTGGCCTTCTACTGCTGGATTGAGACGACAGCGAGCGCAGAAGCCGTACAATTTGGAATAGGCATATCCAGTCATCGAAGCACTTCTATCAGCTGTACAATTTCATAATTGCTTCAGTGGGTTTTCATGGCTTTCTCAAGCCACATCTTCGGAGTGATTTCTGAACAATCAGTATACGGGAACGGGCATTTGTCGTTGCGCATAGCGCAATATTCCCCTTCTGCTGAATACACCGATGGATCTTGCCCGTTGCAAAGCCTTGCAAGTTCCACAGCCAACGAATCACGCTCCCTCCGCACCTGCCCCAGGTCTGCGGCATTCTCCAAAACGCGCCAGCCGCGCTTTGCGGCGTAGGCATCCAGATCGGCTTGAGCTTCGTCACGGGTAGCACGGATCGGCAGCGCCGGGGATTTTACCCTGTGCTTGCTGCGCCCATTCTTCGCCAGGCGCATGGCCATCCACTGCCCGGCATGCAGCCCCTCTGAAACAGAGACTTCCTCTTCACGCTCGCTGACGTATGTGATCGGGTCAGTCATCGTAGCCCTCCGGATCATGATAGCCTTGGCAAATCATGGCGGCCGTGAGGCGGCTGGCGTCCCTGGCAACGTATTTTTCCACATCGCGCCAGAAAGGCTCATGATGGAGCGTGTCCAGGGTAATCAGCACTTCGCCTACGGCTTCTGCCAGTTCTTCCGTGCAGCAGGGATGTTTGCGCGTGGCGTC
>JAGADT010000058.1 GCA_017613475.1 Desulfovibrionaceae bacterium
AAGCATATCGGTTTTGGGGAAGGGGGTCGGCTGGGGGCCTTCGCTGTCCTTGCCTCCGCGGGCGTCAACAAGCTTCCTGAGCGTCTGCAGGGCATTGAGGCTGCGGGGAAATCCGCAGTACGCGTAAAGCTGGACAAGGATTTCCTTAAATTCATTGATGCTCACGCCGGCATCGAGCCCGGCTTCAAGCGCCTGCCTGAGGCTGCGCTGGTCGCCTTTCGCGGCAAAGGCTGCGGCGTTCACGATATGGAATTCACTGGGGGAAAGAGATGTCATGATGATCCTCCAAGATTTTGGCGGCAGATGTTTTGGTTGTGCCTGATGAGGGCGGAGCGAATTGTCCCACGAGCGGAGACTGCGCGTTTTTGGCGTGCCAGGCGCTGCCTGAGGCTCGGAAGCAACAGTCATTAAGCGTTTGGTTTTACGATAGCCGTTTTGCGATATTTCACAAGATAAGGGGAAAGAGGCTGACAACGAAACGCCAGGGGCCTGATGCCGAATGGCCTCATCCTTCTCCGCCCTGGCTGCCTTTGGAAGCCATGCATTTCCCTGCCGCCTCAATAAACGCCCTGACTGTTTCTGAAGGATTTTTCGAATAAATGATGCCATAGGGCATTTCGTATTTCCATTTGACAGGTATGGTGACGAGGGAAGGATGCAGTTCTTTCCATATCCCCAGCGTCTCCATCAAATACCCCCGGCGCTCGCACAGATTAAATGCGGAGATGTCGTAGTAGCCGTCAAAGTCAACGATGCGGATGGAAGGATGTTCACGGAGGATATCGTCACGCAGTTCATCGAGAACGTATGATTCCCCCCGCCGCACTAACAGCATCGATTCGTTTTCAATATCCTCCCAGCTGAGGATTTTTTTCTGCGCCAGAGGATGCTTGCGGGACATCGCCACAGCACATTTGCATGAGGAAAAAGGCAGAAAGCCATACTCCTCCAGCAGCCGTGAAGAGCCGCAGGGCGTTGCAAAACAGTCGATCGCATCACCAAGAGCCTTAAGCATGCGCTGAAGTCCGTCGCGGCCGTCCGTAAAGGATACGATGCTGAACTGATAGTCCTGGCTTCCACCGCTCATCCTTTCCCAGAGCTCCACAAGCGCATTGCAAGGCCGCATCATGGACGCTCCAACGCGAATGTTCCGGGTCTTGACTCCTCCAATCTCCCGCGCTTCATGAACCGCGCTTTCTGACAGGCAAAGCAGCTTTTTTACGTTTTTATAGAAAGAAGCTCCGGCCTCCGTCAAAAAAACTCCGTGGTTCGTCCGTTCAAACAGCACAACGCCAATGCGCATCTCCAACGCATTGATCTGGTTCATCACGGAGACCTTCGATACATAGAGCTGTTCGGCTGCCCGTGAAAAACTTCCGCTGTCTGCAGCTGCTACAAACGTTTTGATAGCGGGATTGAGCATTGCTCAGCACCTTATGCGTTAATTTTTTCTTAACACAGCGTTAACATATTTGGTTCTTCGCAGTCAAATTAATCACGGCTATATGTATGATGACAGGACGAAACGTTTTCCAGCAAAACAATGGAAGGAAACGGCATTTGTTGTGCCTGGCGAACAAAAATTTCATAAAAACCTAACCAAGTCCTCTGGCTGGTGAATTTTATGCCAGCATTTAAAAAAGGGTCAGAGCTATGGCTAAACACTCCACAGGAATTTCAACAGGACTGGCTGTCCTGTTTTCAGCAGCCGCGGGACTTTCTGTAGGCAACCTGTATTGGGCTCAGCCGCTTCTTTCAATGATTGCTGGGGATTTTGGTGCCGGCGAGCCTCAGGGCGTTTTTTTGGTTACGGCCACGCAGGCGGGGTATGCCTTAGGCATCCTGATGATCGTCCCACTTGGCGACACCATTGAGAGGCGGGGATTACTAACTGCCGTCATGCTGCTGACCGTGCTCGCGCTTTTAGCCTGCGCTTCAGCAGCGTCCATCCATATTCTCGCTGCGGCATTAGCCTTTCTCGGGCTCGTCACGGTCTCCGGCCAGATCATCCTCCCCCTGTCCGGAGACCTGGCAGAAGCCGGGACAGGGGGGCGGATCGTCGGGATCGTAACATCAGGCATTACGGTCGGAATCCTGTTCTCCCGTCTGCTCAGCGGGCTGGTATCAGAACTCTGGGGCTGGCGGGCCATTTACCTCATGGCGGCTGTCCTGAACCTTGCTATGGCCGCCGTTATCCGTTTCCGGCTCCCTGCAGTTCCGGCGCGTTCCAGGATCACATACCGGCAACTCATAGCCGCAGTCTTCACCAGCGTAAAAAGATATCCTGCAATGCGCAGGATATTGCTGAAGCAAGGCCTGATTTTTGGGATTGCCTTTAACCTGTTCTGGAACGCCCTGACCTTTCTGCTTTCAGGGGCGCCGTTTTTCTACGGCACCTTTCAAATCGGTCTTGTGAGCCTTTCGGGGCTGACAGGAGCCGCTGCCGGCGTAATGCTCGGAAAACTTCAGGACAGGGGGCTTGGAAACCAGGGACTGGCAATATTCATGGCAATAAGCTTCGCCAGCATGGCTGGGGCAGCTTTTTCTGGAAATTCCATCCCCGCCATTGTCCTTGCAGCGGCTTTGTTCTCCCTGGCCGTGCAGGGAGTAGGCATATTGAGCCAGGCGCAGCTTTTTACGCTGTCCGATTCGGAGAGGAGCCGCCTGAACACCGCGTTCGTCGTAAGCAATTTCCTTTTCAGCGCCGCAGGCAGCTTCCTGGCTTCGTTTTTATGGAGCAAAGGCGGCTGGCAGGCCGTGACGGCAGGCGCGGCTGCCGCCTCCTTGCTGGCACTCGCCGTACATCTGTGCGGGATGAGGCAGGGCAGAAAACGTATTTTTTAACAGGGGATGCATCATGAAGAGAACGATCTTCGCGGCCGGCACGGTCCTGGTGACGGGAGCGATTGGCCCGGGCGGGCATTTCGCGCCGGGTGCCATCGCCGAAAAATTCTGGGAGCTTTATGAGAAACGCGGGACTCATGAAATAATTTACTAACATTGCGGGGACAAGAGCATGAAAACGAGAAGACTTGGGGAATTGGAAGTATCAGCAATTGGCATGGGCTGCATGGGGTTTACGCATGCCTACGGCGAGAGACCGGAAGAAAACGAGGCTATCCGCCTCGTGCACAAGGCATTCGAGCTGGGATGCACGTTTTTTGACACGGCGGAAATGTATTCATACTTCAAAAACGAAGAATTCGTGGGGAGAGCGCTTAAAGGGCTTCCCCGCGACAAGGTCATTATCTCTGATAAATTCTGGCCCACGCCGCTGCCGGGACAGGATATGCCGGAAGGTAAGCTTTCCGAGGCGGGTATCCGTAAAGACCTTGAGGGCTCTCTTCGCCGCCTCCAGACAGACTACATTGATCTTTATACGGAACACCAGATGGATGAGGGAAGCGAGGAACAGGTTGCTGAAGTCATGGGCAAGCTTATCAGGGAAGGAAAAATCCGCGCCTGGGGCCAGTCCTCTCCCTCTTTGGAACAGATAAAAAAAGCAAATGCCGTAACACCGATCACCGCCATCCAGAGCGAGTATTCCATGATGGAACGCAAATGGGAAAAGGATGTCCTGCCGTATTGCCGCAAAGAAGGCATCGGCTTCGTCGCTTTCGCGCCTATGGCGAACGGTTTCCTTTCCGGAAAGTTCAACGCCAAAGATACCTTCGCCCAAAACGACCTTCGCACGGTCATCACGCGCTTCAGCAAGGAAAACATGGAAGCAAATGAACCTCTCCTGGCGTTGGTGAGGAGGTTTGCAGAACAGAAAAAGTGTACGCCCGCGCAGATCGGGCTGGCATGGGTGCTTGCATACGGCGACTTTATTGTGCCCATTCCGGGCATGAGGAAAGAAAGCCGCATCGTGGAAAACCTCGGCGCAGCAGATATTGAACTGACAGCAGGGGAATACGCCGCGCTGAATGCCGCGCTTGCCAGGATCACGATCCATGGCACCCGTGACGGGAAGGACATCGCCAGGCTGGGAACAGTCCCGAAGAATGTCGTGCGCTGAACGTCGATCCCGGCATCAGCATCATCAAAAGGCGGCCCTGCCATATTGGGGGGCCGCCTTTCTGCGCAGGCAGGCTTTTCAGGATGGGAGGGAATATCCCCTGCTTCCTGGCCCTTCCCTGAGCGCTTCCCCATAGAAAAGCCCCAGGGAGAAAAAGATAATGGCAATGGCGTTTGAACGCTGGATATAGACTTCAGTCATCCCGCTGATAAGGGTATACAGCAAGAGTGAAATGATGAACTTGTCTTTTTTGCGGATTGCCAATGCAAGGGTAAAACAAATCAGGGCAATAAAAAAGGCTGAGCCAAGCCCCCCGTAGGCATAGGCAACATGCAGGATGAGGTTGTGGGCATGATCGGCGTAATCTTCGACATAGCCGGGGAATTTTTTTTGCAGTTCAGCGTAATGCTCCTGTAAAAATTGCTCATAGTATGGCTTGAATGAGGCGTATCCCCTGCCCAGGATCGGCGCGCTGCGAATCCCCTGCACGGTTACATGCCATATGTTGCTGCGGGTGCGGATGTTGCGCGTATGGCTGATGTCTGCCATCTCATTGACCCGTTCCTGCTGCGAAGCTGGCATGACCGCATAGGCGAGCACAGCAAAGCACAGCAGGATAATAATCGATGCGATGAGCCTTTTAATGTTTTTCACATAGGAAAAGAAAAGGATGAGCATTGTCATCAAAAGCGCTAATAACGATGTCCTGCTTGTTGTTAATAAAAGCAGGAAGAAGCAAAGGCAGCTTAATGCTGCTGCCTGGTATTTTTTCAGCAGGGCATGTTCCTGAGCATACACAGTAAAAAAAAGGATGCAGTACGCAAGAAGTTCTGCCAGGTCATTGGGACCGGATTGGAATAGCTGAAGCCTGTTGTCAGGGGAAAAGAGGATCACGCCACGGAAAGGCAGCATGGCGGCGCTTGCAGCCAGCGCGCATGTGATTGGCAAAAAAAGGAACGGAAGCGCGGGAAGGGATAAAAAGCTCCCGGCTATGCCTGCGCAGACCATGGCGCACATTTGCCAGCCGATGCGTGCGTCGGAAAAAAAGCAGCCAGGCGTGAGCAGGATATACAGGGGCAGGCAGAGCAGGCAGAGAAAGCCGGCGTTCATGTTCTTGACTGAGAGCTTTCTGCCGTTTTGCAAAATGATCCACAGCCCAAGGACACCCATGATCCGCATGACGGAATGGAGCTGGCTGAGGTGCCCGCCTATGGCAATGCCGACGCATATGAGCGCAAGGAGAAGCAGGCATTCAGGCAGGCTGAAGGCCTTTGGCGGGAAGGGCTTTGCCATCCATCCTGTCCTTGTCCGTTCGTTAGCCTGTTCTTGGTTGAGCATGTTCTTGCCGTCCGGTGCCTGATGGCAGCTGCCGGGGGATCAGCCCCGGATGAAAAAGGATATGAAAAAGCCCCTCGCTGGAGGGGCTGAAAAGGCAGTGGTGGACCCAGCACGGCTCGAACGTGCGACCGACCGGTTATGAGCCGGAGGCTCTACCAACTGAGCTATGGGTCCTTGCTTGCGTGCGCGTATATGTAGCCTCTTAAGAGGGGCGCTGTCAATCGGGAAGATGTTGGGAAGTACCTGTTTCTCTGGACGGATCATTGCGTTTATGCCGGAACATCGGCCTGACAGCATAGAGGGCGGCTGCTGCGGGCCCCTGCGCCCGCCATAATCAGCCTTCCTGCAGCATTTCTTTCAGGCGCCTTGTCACTTTGGCGCAGTTCAGCGCGTAGCGCAGGGTCACGAGGGCCATGCCCCCGGCGCAGATAAGCATCGTTGTCTGCGCTCCCCAGGTGTCTGCAAGCACGCCCATCAGGAGCCCTCCGCAGGGGCCTATGCCGTTGTTGCACATCACGTAGAGGCTGAGGACGCGGCTGCGCTTGTCTTCCGCGGCGACGGACTGGAGCAGGGTGTTGATGCATACATTCAGCGAAACAACGCCGAAGCCGATGAAGAGGCTCATGATGAGCGACAGCCAGACAAAGCTGGAAAGGCTGAAGGCCGCAAAGCCAAAAATGACCATGCCGCATACCACAAGCAGCCAGCGCGGCAGGCCTGCCAGCGAAACGCGGGTGGCCATGACGCTTACGGCGATAATGGCCCCAATGCCTGCGCCGCCAAGCAGGGAGCCCAGGAGCTGCGGCCCGCCGTGGAGCACCTTAGTGGCAAACATGGGGAAGAGCACCTGGTAGGAAATGGCGAAAAGGCATCCCCAGCCAAGCAGTTCAAAAAGGCGGCGCATCACAAACTCACTGCGCACATAGCCAAGGCCTTCCAGCACGCCGCGGAGCATGTGCTGGCGTTTGGCAGGCGTTGCCCTGGGGCGGTAGCGGATAAGGCAGATGAGCATGGCCTGGATGGGAAGATAGCACAGGGCCGAAAGCACAAAGCAGATGGTCTCGCCAAAGCGGTAGACAATAAAGCCCGCGATGGCCGGGCCAACCAGCTTGGAGAGGTTGAAGACAATGGAATTGATGGCGATGGCGCTTTTTAGTTCCCGCCGGGAATCAACAAGCTGGGAGACGGAGGACTGGCGGCAGGGGAGGTCTACGGCGTTGATGATGCCAAGGGCCAGCGCAAGCGTGGTGACGCTCCAGTATTGGGCGAGGCCGGAGGCGCAGAGCGCCGCAAGCAGCACAGCCTGGATAAGGCAGGCAAACTGCGAGACGATAAGCGTTTTGCGTAGGTCGTGCTGGTCAAGCCACGCGCCGGCAACCGGGCCGATAAGAAGGATGGGGGCGAGCCCCAGGAATTCCGTTATGCTCAGCAGGAAGGCCGACTGCGTGAGCCGGAAGACCAGCCAGCTCATGGCCAGCCGTTTCATCCAGAGCCCCATCATGGAAAAGCTCTGGCCAATGACGTACAGGCGGAAATTGCGGCAGCGCAGGGCCGCAAAGGCTTCTTCG
>JAGADT010000059.1 GCA_017613475.1 Desulfovibrionaceae bacterium
AGCCAGCACATGAATTTCGCGTAGGCGTTTTTCAGGATGTTTTCATTTTTCCCTGAGCGCTGCAATTCGCACAGCGCATCATACATGGCATTCGCCACATCATGCCTTTGTGCATCCGTCATCGCTGGAAGCCATTTTTTCAGGCTGGAGCTGATGAAATCCACGTTCATCCGGAACGCATTGCCTGCCGTTTCCGCATAAAATTCAAGGTTGCTGCTGCTAGGGTTCGGCAGCCCTTTTTCAATGATTACGCCGTTGGCCTGGGCGCTTTCGTAGTATCTCCTGATAAATTCATCGATTTTTTGGTTATGGCCAGTGATGCGGTAAAAATAGACGCCCCTAGGCTCGCGCTTCTTAAGCCCTGCAAAGTAATCATTGAGATCCAGCAATTCGATATGCCTGAACATGATGGCGTTTCCTTTTTCCCATGGTTCTTCGCGGGCAGTTCAAGGTATTACTGATTGGTTTTCAATCGCCAGGGGAGGCAGGTCAGATGTTGCGCGGGCTGATGAGGACCTTGCCTTATGGAAATGGATTCGCTCATCGCCGCCATGGCATCGGATTTGGCGAAAAATTTGTCACCTTTGTCAAGCGGGACAAAGAGCTGCTGTAAAATCGACCATTTTTTTGCTCCATTTCAGGCGGGTTGTCTGCCCGTGAACGTGCGCTTTCCCGCCAGCCCGTTTCAGAGTTCCAGGCTGAACGGCCCGCCTGCATCGGGCTCACCGGGAAACACGGCAGGTCCTGCCGGATTTGCCAGTTCCTTAAGCTGCGCGAGAAAGGCTTTCCTTTGCATCATGCACGCGCCGAAACGCAGCATGTGCGGGGTGGGCATCTGGCAGTCAACCAGCTTTCCGCCTAAGGCCGCAAAGCGCTGCATGAAAAAGACCAGCGCGGCCTTGGAGGCGTTGGGGCGTTCGTGGAACATGGATTCGCCAAAAAACACCTGGCCCAGGGCCACGCCGTACAGCCCGCCGGCAAGCCTTCCATCCTCCCAGGCTTCAATGGAATGGGCGAATCCCAGGCTGTGCAGGCGTTCGTAGGCCTGGATCATGTCGGGAACAATCCAGGTTTCAGAGGTGCTGGCGCCGGAAGGGTCTGTGCGGGGGATGGAGGCGCAGCGGCGGATGACTTTGGGGAAGCAGCGGTTGATGGTGAAGGAAAGGCTAAGTCCGCGCAGGCAGCGCCTGAGCCTTGGGGAAACGGTGAACGCGGGAGGGTGGATGACGCAGCGCGGGTTGGGCGACCACCAGAGAATGGGGGTGTCTTCGCTGTACCAGGGGAAAATGCCCGAACGGTAGGCGGCGATGATGCGGGAAGGGCGCAGGTCGCCGCCTGCGGCAAGGAGTCCGGAAGGCTCCGCCTGTTCAGGGTCCGGGAACCAGTCCGGCGGGCAGGTTGAAAGGTTCCATAGCATGGCAGTAACGGCAGCGGATGCGGCCGCTGCGGGCGTCTCCTTAACGTCAATGGGTCCCAAAACTGGGGCGGCTTTTCGCGTGCCGGCAGAGCGCGCCTAAACGGCGTTGGCGGCACACATGCTCCGGACGGCGCCTGCAATGCCTTCTTCATCCAGGCCCAGGCTGCGGCGCAGCTCCTTCTGCGTGCCGTGCTCGATAAAGGCGTCGGGAATGGCCAGGCGGCGGATGCGGCGGCCGTTAAGCAAGTCGTGCCTGGCGAGGAGGTCTTCCACGCCTTCGCCAAAGCCGCCGATGGCAGAGCCTTCTTCCACGGCAAGGAGGCAGGGGAAGTTCTGCGCCAGGGCGAGGATTTGCTTTTCAGGCAGCGGGCAGATCCACCAGGGGTCGTACACGCAGACGCGCAGGCCTTCTTTCTCCAGAGCTTCCGCCGCCCGGACGGCAGGCCAGGCCATGCTGCCCGCAGCGATAATGAGGGCGTCGCCCTGCTGCGGATCGCCATGGAGCACGTCGCCCTGCTCGGCAGGATGGGGGGCTGGCAAGGCCAGGGCAAGGTTCGCCAGTTCTGCGCCTTCCCCCGCGCCGCGGGGGTAGCGGATGGCCAGCGGCGAGCCGGCATCCGGGGCCATGCACAGCGCCCTTTGGAGTTCGCCTTCATCCCTTGGGGCAATGATGGCCAGGTTGGGAATATGGCGCAGATAGGCGATGTCAAAGACGCCGTGGTGCGTGGCGCCGTCTTCGCCCACCAGCCCCGCGCGGTCCAGGCACAGCGTTACGGGCAGGTTCTGGAGGCACACGTCGTGCACAATCTGGTCATAGGCGCGCTGGGCAAAGGTGGAGTAGAGGGCAACAAAGGGGCGCAGCCCCTGGGTGGCCAGCCCCGCGGCAAAGGTTACCGCGTGCTGTTCGCAGATGCCGACATCCACAAAGCGCGAGGGGAAGCGCTCGCGCATTTTGTCGGTGCCGGTGCCGCTGGCCATGGCCGCGGTAACGGCCACGATCCGGCGGTCTTTTTCGGCCAGCGCGCACAGCGTTTCTCCAAATACGTCCGTCCATGAAGGCGGCGTGCCGGCTGGCTTGGGCAGGGATTTTCCGGTTTCGGGGTCAAATTTGCCCAGCCCGTGGAAACGGGAGGGGTTTTCTTCGGCGTAGCGGTAGCCGTGCCCCTTCTGGGTCAGCACATGCAGGAGCACGGGCTCTTCAATGGAGGCGGCCATGCGCAGGTGGCGCTCAAGTTCGCCGATGTCGTGCCAGTCCACGGGGCCGACGTAGTTGAAGCGGAAGGCTTCAAAAAGCATGCCCGGCGTGAATACGGTTTTCAGGCTGCTGTGGGTGCGGCTCGCGTAGCCCGCCATTTCATTGCCGATGCCGGGGATGGATTTCAGGAAATCCCTGAATTCGTGGCGCAGGCGGCGGGCCCATCCGCTTTCAAGGTTGCGGCTCAAAAAGAGCGAGAGGGCGCCCACGTTTTTGGAAATGGACATTTCGTTATCGTTGAGGATGACGATTAGGCGGCGGCCCATGGCGCCGGCCTGGTTGAGCCCTTCAAAGGCCAGGCCTGCCGTCAGCGCGCCGTCGCCGATAATGGCCAGGACGTGGCTGCTCCGCACGTCGGGATCATCCGAGAGGTCGCGGGCCATGGCCATGCCCAGGGCCGCTGAAATGGAGGTGGAGGAGTGCCCCACGCCAAAGTGGTCGTAGGGGCTTTCGCTGCGGCGCGGAAAGCCGCTGATGCCGCCGTGCTGCCTGAGGGTGGAAAAGTTGTTCGCCCGCCCTGTGAGCAGTTTCCAGGCATAGGCCTGATGCCCCACGTCCCATACCATCCTGTCCCTGGCAGGGTTGAAAACAGAGAGCAGGGCCAGCGTCAGCTCCACAACGCCGAGGGAAGGCGCCAGATGCCCGCCGTTGGCGGCGACAGTGCGGACGATGGTTTCCCGCAGCTCTTCGGCAAGGCGCGTTTTTTCTTCGGGGGTAAGCAGGGCCACGTCAGCCGGATGCTGGATTTTGGGCAGTATCCGGTTTGGGGTTGGGTCGTTGGTCATGGATGCAAAACCTGTTTCATGCCCGGGGGGCAGTGCCTTTTAAAACGCCTGCCGGGAGGAGGGAGCCTTCTCAGCCGGGCGTCCATGTGTGTTTCAGCAGACTCTGGTCAGCAGTTTTTGGGCCAGCGCGCGCAGCGTTTCAGCCTCAGGGGAACTGAGCCCGGCAAGCGCGGTAATGGCTTTGTCCGCTTCCGCCTCGGCAAGCTTCCGGCTGTAATCCAGCGAGGTCAGGGCGGGCCAGGTCAGCTTGCCTTCTTCAGCGTCGCTGCCGGCGGGCTTGCCCAATGTCGCGGAGTCCTGCGTTTCATCAAGGATGTCGTCAACAATCTGGAAGGCCGCGCCAAGCCCTTCGGCGTAGAGTTTCAGCGCCGTGAGCGTTTCTGCATCCCCGCCGCCAAGGATGCCTCCGCTCACGCAGGCTGCCCTGAACAGCGCGCCCGTTTTGAGGGCCTGCATTTCTCGCAGGCGCTTAATCATGGCGGGGTCGCCTTTGACGGCGGTTTTGCCAAGCCCCGTGCAGACCATGTCCAGCACCTGGCCGCCAACCATGCCCCGGCCTCCCGCCGCTTCGGCAACAACGGCGATGGCCTGGAGGACAAGCTCCGGCGCAAGCCCGTTTTTAAGCCCGGCCCGCGTCATGAACGCAAAGGCGTCCGTCAGCAGCGCGTCCCCGGCCAGGATGGCCGTGGCTTCATCAAAGGCCTTGTGGCAGGAGGGGCGGCCGCGGCGCAGGTCGTCGTCATCCATGGCAGGCAGGTCATCGTGGACGAGGGAGTAGGTGTGGATCATCTCAAGCCCCGCGGCAAAGGGCAGCGCCTGCCGTGTGACCTCTTCCTTTTTTGCTTCAGGCGCGGCGGCGCGGGCGCAGAGCAGGCACAGCACGGGGCGCAGGCGTTTGCCGCCGGCCAGCAGGCTGTAGTTCATAGCCTCACGCAGGCGTTCCGGCATGTCCAGGTCATGCAGGCAGTCCGCAAGGAAGGATTCAACCAGTTTCCGCAGCGTATCCATTGTCTTACCTCAATACGTCTATATAGCGCAGCCGCCAGGTCAAAAGCAGCGTCAGCGCGATCATCGCTCCAAAAAGGATCATGCAGCCGTTCCAGCCGTACGCATGGTACACAAAGCCCGGCAGCCAGGACCCCAGCGATCCGCCGCCGTAATAGCAGGTCAAGTAGAGTCCGTTGATCATGCCTTTGTCAAGCGTTGTGAGCCGGTTGATGAGTCCCGGCGCGTTGGAATGCGCGGTAAAATGCCCAAGGCAGATCAGGCAGAGCGCGCCGAAGACGGCCATGCCGTTTTTCAGGACCAGGGCCGGCAGCATGGGCACGTAAACGATGAGCCCCCAGAACATCAGCTTTGCCGGGCCGCCGCACAGCGTGGTCAGCCGGCGGGAGTTGAAGGAGACCAGCACGCCCAGGATGTAGCCCGCGTACATGAGCCCCACCATGAATTCGGAATTGCCTTCGCCGAGTTCCGCCATGCGGAAGGGCAGGAAGTTGGAGATGCCGCCAAAAACAAAAAAGGTCATGGCTTCAATGAGCATGAGGCTGCCGACGCCCGGGTCCAGGAGCCCCGTCAGGTATTCCCTGAAGGAATGGCGGCGCGCAACAGGGCGCGCTTCATCGCGCATCCGGTAGAGCACGGCCAGCGCCGGGAGCGGGGCCAGGGCCATGCAGAGCAGGGCCGTCCTCCAGCCAAAGAGCGTGGAAATGCCGCCCGATGTGGCCCTGCTGATAAAGCCGCCCAGAATGGTGCAGCCAATGTATATGGCCAGCGCCCGCTGGAGGTCGCTGCCGTGAAACTGGCGGGAAATGTAGGTCATGATGGCCGTCATCATGGCCGGCGCCAGCATCCCCTGCACTACGCGCCAGCCAAGAAGCACGTTGAAGGAGGGGGCAAAGTACAGGCCTGCGCCTGTTGCGGCCACCAGGAGGAGGATGCCGGTGAGGAGCTGCCGCGCGGTTGCCCTGCTGACCAGGGGGCCGTAGAAC
>JAGADT010000060.1 GCA_017613475.1 Desulfovibrionaceae bacterium
CATGCCTGATGCGGAGCTTTTTCCCATCCCGTGCCCCCTGTTCGTCGCCATGGCCGAGGATGGCCTGGTGGAGGGGCCGCTCGCCACGGGCATAGCCGCCCGCTATCTGGATCCCGTGTTCCGCATCCCGCGCGAGCAGGGGCTGGAAACGCCGGATACCCTGGTGCTTGCCTGCACGCATTTCCCGCTTTTGCAGTCCGCCATCGCCGAGGTGGCCGGCCAGGGAGTGACGCTGGTCGATTCCGCCACCAACACGGCCCGCGTGGTCAAGAATATGCTCCGCGAAAAGCACCTCGACCGCGGTTCCGGACCTTCCGCAGGCGTTGCCTTCTGCCCGGGATCCACGCGTTTCCTCACGACGGATGACCCCGAGCGCTTCAAGCGGCTGGGCGAGCAGTTCCTGGGCATGACGCTGGCTCCCTGCTCCGTGGAGCTGGTACGGTTGTAGGGCAGGGGCGTCCGCCGTTCAGCCTGCGCCCCGTTTTCCCCTTGTGACACATAACGTTCCCGCATGCGGAAGGAAGATCCCTGATGCCGCGACTACGCCTGACCATAGCTTATGTGGGCACGCATTACCACGGCTGGCAGATACAGGCCCGCAAGGACGGCGATGAACCGCCCACCGTGCAGGCCTTCGTGGAAAAGGCCGTTTCGCATGTCGCGGGCCGCCCGACCCATGTGCAGGGCGCCGGGCGCACGGATTCCGGCGTGCACGCCGAGGCACAGACGGCACACTGCGACATCCCCGAAGACCGCGTCCGCGTCCGCTGGAAGCTGGCGCTGAATACGCTCCTCCCGCATGATATCCGCATCCTTGACGCACGTCCCGCACCCGAAGGCTTTGATGCCTGCCGCAGCGTCCTGCGCAAAAAGTACACCTATTCCCTCTGGCTCGACCACCTCTGCGTGCCGCCCCGCCTCTATCCCTTTGTATGGGCGTGCGGTCCGCTTGACCTGGGCCTGGTGGACACGGCCATCCCCTTTCTTGTGGGGACGCATGATTTCGCATCCATGCAGAATGCCGGCACGCCGCAGAAAAGCACGGTGCGCACGCTGTTCGAGATACGCCGCCGGCCATGCGGCGATCTTCCTGGCGGCGATGCGGACGGGCAGGGCGTGAACGGCGTCCTGGCCTCGCTGAGGGAGGACCGGAATCGGCTGGATCTGGTCTTCGTGGCCGACGGCTTTTTGAAGCAGATGGTGCGCAACCTCACCGGGCTGCTGGTGGCCTGCGGCAGGGGCGATCTCGATCCGCGCGGCATCCCTGCGCTGTTGGATTCGCGCGACCGCCGCAGGGCGCCCTTCACGGCGCCGCCTCAGGGCCTGTGCATGAGCCGGATCTGGTATGAAGGGGAGCCCATGCCCGAAGGATGGGAGGAATGACGGCCCCGTCCGGGCGAATGGCCGTGCCGCCGGAAGACGACGGCAAGAGGCTGGATGCCGCCCTGGCCGCACTGCTGCCCGGCGTCGGTCTGCGCGGCAGGCGCAGGCTCTGCCAGAACGGGCTGGCGCTCGTGGACGGCAGGTCCGCGCCGCCTGCCTTCAGGGTGCGCGCCGGCCAGGAGCTTGCCGTCATCGACACGACGGAAGATTCCCCCGCACAGGCCGTGCTGGGATGCGCGCATGATGACCGCCCTGCTGCCGTCATCCGGAGATCGGATGATCTGGCTTTCCTGCACAAGCCTGCGGGCATGCATACGGCGGCGCTTGAAGGTTCTCCTGTGACCTCCCTGGAAAGCCTTTTGCCGGTGCTGCTGCCCGGATGCCCCGCGGCGCTCCTGCTCAACCGGCTGGACGCTCCCACGTCGGGCATCGTGGCCGCTGCGCTGGATGAGGAAGGGGCAGCCATGTACCGCTCCGCCCAGGCATCAGGAAGGACGGAAAAGCGCTACCTTGCCGTTTTGGAGGGGGCGCTGGAGGCGCCCGCTGCTGTGCGCAGGCGCATCGTGCAGGACGGCCGGAAGCGCGTGCGGGTCATGGATGAGGACGATGCCGATCCCGCCCGGCGCACGCTGATCTTCCCCCTGGCGGTTTTCCGCAGGGGAGACGCTGTGTTCCTTTTCCAGCAGGATGGGAAAGCAGAGGGAGGGGCCTGCCTCAACGCTCCTGTCACGCTTGCCGGCTGCGTCATCTTCAGAGGCGCGCGGCATCAGATACGCTCCCATGCGGCGGCGCTTGGGTTTCCGCTTCTCGGCGATGCAAGGTACGGCTCCCTGTCGTCCCCTGCCTTGCCCGGAGGAGTGGCAGGCGAGCATTTTTTCCTGCACCATGCGCGCCTTTCCCTGCCCGGAGTCGAGGTCACGGACCTTCCCGACTGGCTGGATCCGCTTTGCCGCGCGGGAATCGTCATGGAGAAGGATGTCCTCGGCTGGCTGGAATGGTCAGGCGGGTATGGCAGCTAAATGCTCTGGATGGGAACGCGTTTTGTAAGATATGATTTGTTGTGAAGATTCTTCTTGCAAAAGCAAAGAAGCACGGGATTCCGTGCTTCTTTGCTATATTTGTGATAGATTGATTTGAAAAAGGAAAGACGTTAATTCGCCATCAGTTTACATTCACTGGACTACCCATGCGGTTTGCCACGACCAGGGCGGAATATAGCTGGTCACGCTTTCCTTTCGACATGAAGCAAAACGAGACCGCACCGAAATCGCCATCAATATCTAGGTGATATCTCTTTTTCTTATTATATTTTTTAGATGTATCACTCCAGTTTAATTTAATTTTGTCAAAGGTTTCCACATGACGAATGTCCGACAGGGTGATCGTATACCGCTTGAACCACTGCAGCCAGAATCCAGGGCGAAAATAATCAATAAAGCTGTCAGCGGCTATGCCGCCTCCGGGGTATTCAAAGGTATCATTTTCCATATCAACGACATAACCCTTCATGTTAGCCAAAAAAAGTATGAAAACGGGAACTGAGCATGCAATGCTGAATCCCCCCATCAATAGCCTTTCCTGTAAAGGGTGGTGAGCCTGACTACTATCAAAAGGAATGTAAACACCAAACCCCAAAAGAGCCACGGCCACGGCTAAAAAGAGAAGGACCCGTGGAGAGTCCGCAATAGTGTTGCGTGCGGCGGAGCCGGCCTTCGATGTTTGATCCATAATGACCTCCTAGATAGGTATAGTTTGTGACGCGAAGATATCTGAATGTGTACTTCAGATTCCCTTCATTAACACAGGATAGGCTTCTTTAATGATATTGCACATGCGAAGCAGTATTTCCAGGCACTCGTCCGCACCTGTCTCTTTGTCGATTTTGGCGTTGAATGATGCTACTAAATCATTATCTTTATCAACATAGAACTTAACCCACTTGTACTGTGCATTTATTTCATTGCATGCAGGTATTATTTTTGACGTGTCTTTGATGTTTTTGGCAAGATCAAAGCAATATAATGAAACGTAGCCATCCCCGTTTTCATTAAATGCAATACGGATGGATACAGGTTTGTCATTCAATGTATACGCAACAGAAACATTATTTCCTTTAAGGTTTGTATATACAATCTCCTTCTTATGCAGCAGCGATGTAAACTGATCTTTATACTCTGACTTGCCCGGATCGGCCTGCAAAGCCTGTGGAAAAAAACATGTGAAAGCAATAGCTATGCAGCACAGGATGTTCTTTTTGAATATCAGCATGTATTGAACTCCATTTCTGTTTCACGTTTCTGGTTTTGGTTCGTTTTGGCTGTTATGTTTTTAATAAAAAACACAGAAAAGTGTTTTTTTGTAATAACATAACACATATAGGTTATATTTTTGCTTTTGTCAATACCTTTGGATGGTTAAATAATACATTTAGGCACCTATAGTTTATTATCTATAGGAGACTGATATGGAATTTTCTCAGAAGCTTGGAAGAAGAATCAGGGAAATACGACATATAATGTACAAGACCCAGGATGCCGTTGCTGAGGAAGCTGGCATCAGCAGCAAGTATCTTGGAGAAATCGAACGCGGGGAAGTAAGCGTTTCCGCTTACATTGTCTTTTGCATAGCAAGGGCTCTGGGCGTCACCATCGAAGAAATATTCCGTTTTGAGCACTGCACTGAGGCTGATTCTTTAAAGAGCGAAGTGCGGGATATGCTTGAAGGGCTATCGGATAGCGAGATGAGGTTGTTTTATAAAGTATTGCGCGCTGTCAAATACTGAAATGATCCTTGCCGGGACATGCGGGAAGGTGATCTTGAGCTTGTCTGACTTCCGCAAGCCTGCCCGCACGTGCTGCACTTGATTCTTTTACCGTTCAGTGTCTGTTCCGGTCGCCGCCTTCCATGGATCTGAGCATGGCGAGGGCGCGCCCGATGAGCCCCCCGCCGTCGTCTTCTGCCGGTCTCCCATCGCCTTCGGCGTTGCCCTTGCCCTGTTCCCGCATGGCCGCAGGGACAGTATGTGTGCCGGGCGCGGCTTGTTTTTCGGCAGGCGGGCAGGGTTCGAGGAATCCCACCGCAAGCTTGCGCACGGCTCCGCTGTCGAAGCGCACGAGGGCGATGCCGCCTTCGGCATGGAGCACTTCGCCCGGTCCCCATTCCTGCTTTGCCTTGTTGACGACGCGGTCCCCTGTCTTGAATTCCATGTCACCTCTTGTTGTTCGCTGCCGCCAGGGCGCGGTTGGTTTTCTTCGTGGGCTGCGCCTGCAGCGGGTCTTCCGGCCACGGGTGCCGAGGATAGCGCCCGCGCATCTCGGCGCGCACGGCAGGGTAGCCTTCCTGCCAGAAATGGGCCAGGTCCCGCGTGATCTGCAGCGGCCTGCCGGCAGGGGAGAGC
>JAGADT010000061.1 GCA_017613475.1 Desulfovibrionaceae bacterium
AGCATTGTTGTCAGAAGCGACATATGTTCCTCCAGCGCCGTTTAATTTGGAGCCGTTGCTTGAAAACTGGATACATTTCGTCAAGAGGGATGATATTAATCCATTGATTCAGGCTGCGGTTATGCATGCCCAGTTTGAAATGATACACCCGTTTTGCGACGGCAATGGACGCATGGGCAGGCTTCTTATTTCGTTGTTTCTGGTAGAAAAAAAAGTCATCAGCAAGCCTTGTTTTTACATGAGCGCTTACCTGCAGGATCACCGCTCTGAATATTACGGCGCGCTCAATGGCATATCCGGCAAAGGTGAATGGCGCAGATGGATAGAGTTTTTCTTGAACGCCGTCATAGAAAGGAGCAGGGAAAACATTCAGCTGTTGGAAAAAATGACATCGCTGTATGAAATGTGTAAGGCAAACTTTGCTTCTGTCACAGGTTCTCACAATGCAATTCAGCTGCTGGATTATGTTTTTAAAAAGCCGTTGTTCACTCTTCCCAATGCTATGAAAGCGCTTTCTCCCAGCCTAAGCAGGCAGGGCCTGCACAATATGCTCGGCAAGCTGGAACAGGCAGGAATGGTGGAAAGAATAGCAGAGGGTAAAGGGAGTGCCCCTGCCCTTTGGAGATTTACAAGGCTTGTGGACATACTTGAAAACAAGGCATGAAATGGAGGGAACGCCATCCGCTAAGCTCTTCCGTGTTCCTGGTATTTGTACTGGAAAGCTCCGCTGCGCCATGGCCGCCGCGAAAAAGCCCTTCCCGCATGTGGCCGGGAAGGGCTTTTCATTGGCGTTGTCCAGGAGGAAACCGCTATTTCAGCATGGCGTCCAGCATGGTGATGGCGTCGCTTTCGATCTTCTTCCTGTGGTCTTCGCCCAGGAAGCTTTCGGTGTAGACCTTGCAGATCGGCTCTGTGCCGGGGGGACGCGCGGCGAACCAGCCGTTGGCCGTGCTGACCTTGATGCCGCCGATGGACGCGTCGTTGGCGGGAGCCTTGGTGATGGCGGATTCAATGGCGTCGCCGGCAAGGGTGCTGGAGGGCAGCTTGTCTGCGGAGAGCCCGGCAAAGAGGGCGCGCTTTTCGGGTTCAAGCGGCGAATCCACACGCGAATAGGCGGGCGTGCCGAAGCGTTCCGTCAGCTCCTTGTACAGCACAGCGGGGCTTTTGCCGTGCTTGGCCATCATTTCCGCGGCCAGCAGGCAGAGCAGGGGGCCGTCCTTGTCGGTGCTCCAGGGGGCGCCGTCAAAGCAGAGGAAGGAGGCGCCGGCGCTTTCTTCGCAGCCCATGCCGCAGGAGGCGTCAAAGAGGTAGGGCACAAACCACTTGAAGCCCACCGGCACTTCAACGATCTTCCTGCCCAGGGCCTTGGCCACGCGGTTGAGCATGGAGCTTGTCACCACCGTCTTGCCAATGCCGGCGGAGGCGGGCCACTCCTTGCAGGACTGGAACAGGTGCCAGGCGACCGCCGAGAGGTAGTGGTTGGGGTTCATCAGGCCGCTCTGGGCGATGATGCCGTGCCTGTCGGCATCGGGGTCGCAGGCAAAGGCCAGGTCGTACTGGTCTTTCAGGCGCAGCAGCGCGGACATGGCGAAGCGCGAGGAACAGTCCATGCGGATCTTTCCGTCATGGTCCAGGGGCACAAAGCGGAAGGTCGGGTCATTTTCCCGGCTGACGACTTCGATGGGCAGCTTGTATGTTTCAGCCAGCCTGCCCCATACGTCCAGGGTGGAGCCGCCCAGGGGTTCTGCGCCGATGCGCAGGCCGGAGGCGGCGATGGCCTCAAGGTCCAGGACGCTTGGCAGCTCGCGGATATAGGTGCCGATGAAATCTTCCTTACGGATGAGCCCGGAGGCTTCCGCTTCCTTATCCGTCAGGCGGAGCACGCCCTTGTTGCCCGCGGCGAGCAGCTCGTTGGCCCGCTTTTCAATCTGGGAGGTGAGGCTGGAAGGCGCGGGGCCGCCCGTGGGGGGATTGTATTTGAAGCCGCCGTCCGTCGGGGGGTTGTGCGAAGGGGTCACAATGATCCCGTCAGCCTGCGCCGCGCCCTTTGCCGTGCGGTTGTAGGCCAGGATGGCGTGGGAGACCACGGGCGTGGGGGTGAAGGGGCTGCGCTCTTCCACAAAGACCGTGACGCCGTTGGCGGTGAGCACCTGCAGCGCCGTCTGCGTGGCGGGGGCGGAAAGGGCGTGGGTGTCCTTGCCGATGAACAGGGGGCCGTTTACGCCGTTGGCCTTGCGGATGTCGCAGACAGCCTGCGTAATGGCGAGGATATGCGCTTCGTTGAAGGTGCGCTTGAGCGAGCATCCCCTGTGTCCGGAGGTTCCGAAAGAGACTTTGTGGGCCGGGTTTCCGGCTTCCGGCTGCAAATCTGCATAGGCCGCCAGGAGGGCGGGAATATCGGGGAGCTTGTCAGGGGCGGGCAGTGTGCCGGCGAGAGGGCTGGGCATGGGTGTAACTCCTTTTCTGCACGGGGATGAGCTTTATGGGTGCTGCACTTTGTTCTTATTTAATCATTTATGTTTAATAAATGATGTAAAGGTTCGAGGGGGAGCGCAGGATGCCATACTGCGTTTCCTTTTTCATAGCCAAAAAGGGGAGGGGAGGCAAGCCTGCGGGCCGCAGAAAGAGGCAAACTCATAAGCCCTGCGCAGGGGCCGGCCCAAGGAGCTGCTGGCGCAGGAGGCTGGCAAGCCAGGTTTCGTATTCGGCGCGGCTCCAGCCCCGCAGCCTGACCAGGGAGAGATAGAGGTCAAAGGAAAGGAGCGTCCAGAAAATGTCGAGGGATTGCTCAAAGGCGCGCCCGCGGCAGGCCGGGGCGATATCCTGCAGGTGGCGCAGGTCCTGCCGCATGAGGTCCCTGTCCTGCATGTGCTGCTGGAGGAGGAGCTGGGCCAGCTCCTGCTCAGCGGTAATGCCGCCGCGCAGGCTGCTGAAGAGGTTCCCCCAGGTTTCATAGATGTCCGCGATCAGGTGGGCTATGCTTTGCAGGAAGGTGTCCGGGTCCATGCTTTCCAGGGCCTCCCCGTGCATCTTCTTATGGCGCGGGCTCTGGTGAATATGCTCGACCACCGCGGAGATGATGCCCTTTTTGGAGCCGAAGACGGCATAGACCGTCTGGGGCGCCACATTCGCCTGGGCGGCAATGCCCGTGATGGTGGTGCCGGTGTAGCC
>JAGADT010000008.1 GCA_017613475.1 Desulfovibrionaceae bacterium
CCAAAAATCTGGCCGCTTCTGGAGGCGCAGGCCTGGAGCATGGCAAAAATAAGCTCCTGCTTGCGCATGGAACTGGCATTTTCAATGTCATGCTCTTCAGCCAGCCTCATGAGCGCAGACATGCTCATGGTCTTGAGTTCCGAAAGGTTCAGCGTAGCGCTTTCCTGTACCTGGGGATCGTATTCTTCTTGATCGGAGACAGTGAGTTTCTTCCGCATACCGTGTGGAGATGAAAAGAATGTTTGAGTGTTTTTGATGAGAGGGGAGGAGGGGCTGCAACGGCCACAGCAAAAGACATCACGCAGTTAACGGAATGAATGGAACGGACGTTGCGGGGAAAGATAAGAAAGAGACGGCGGGAGCCGCTGTTGCTGTAGTAGCGCAAGAGGCTCCCTTTTGCAAGAGGAAAAGTCTTTTTAAGGCGTATTTTCCATTTGCGCCGTGTTATCCGCGAAACTCCTGCGGCAGATAGAAATAGTGCCGGAAGACGGGGAACTTACCGTTTATGGCAGAAAAATACGTCTGTTGCGGCCAAGGGAGCAGAGTACCTCGTAAGAGATCGTTCCTGCCCAGCCTGCCATTTCGCGGGCAGTGATCGGCTGGACGGCAGAAGTATCAGGGCCTCCCAAAATCCACACGGTATCTCCCCGGGTCGTGTCCGGCTGCTCAGTTACGTCTATGAGGGACATCTGCATGCAGACCCTGCCGATAATTGGCGCGCGGCCGCCTTTCAGGCAGACAAATCCCTTATTTGACAATGCCCGTGAAAATCCTTCCGCATAGCCAGCTGCGATAATGGCTACGCGCCTGGGGGAAGGCGCCGTATAGGTGTGCCCGTAGCTCACGCTGTCGCCTTGCTGCAGTGTGTAGACGGCAAGCACGGAGGTTTGCGCTTCCATAACGGGGAGGACATCCGAGCCGAGTTTTTCCCTGTCCGTACCTGCAAGGGGATTTTCCCCATACAGGACAATCCCGGGGCGTGTCAGCTCAAGGGCAAAGGGCGCCGCCGCTTCCAGTTCCGGGAATTTGCGGCAGTATTGGGGCCACGATAGCAGACCTGGTGAATTAAGGCAGGAAGCTTTCATTGCTGGGAATGTGGTCCGCAGGCTGGATACGCATGAAGAAAAAGTATTGATTTGCCACAGGGTTACTTGGTCACCGGCTTCTTCATCGGCACAAGCCAAGTGGGTGATGGCAATCTGAGGGCGGAGAAAAGGGAAGGACTGCAGCGTTTCAGTGAGCTTGGGCATATCCTCAAGGGTGAAGCCAAGCCTGTTCATGCCCGTGTTGCATTTTATGGCAATGTCTGCGGGTCTGCCGCAGTCAGCCATCTGCTTGAGTACGGCAAAGGAATGGATCAGCGGCATGATCTTGTATTCAGCGGCAAGCATGGCGTCTTCAGGCTGGAGCAGCCCCAGAAGCGCCACGATGTTGGCCTTGACGCCTGCCTTTCTCAGGCGGACGCCTTCATCCACAGCGCCGATAGCAAACCATCCTGTCCCTTCCGATTCAAGAATGGCTGCGGTCTCTTCCAGACCATGCCCGTAGGCGTCCGCCTTGATAACGGGCATGATGCCGCGGCAGCGGGCCTTGAGGCAGCGGGCGTTATGGCGCAGCCTGTCAGTATGAATGAGGATTTTTACTCCGTCGTTGATCATGAGAGCGTTTCTCCTTGAGCATAGTGGGGATGATGAAAAATCCTTGCGTGTTCTTAGTACGCTTTTTCAGGCACGGGGAAAAGGAGGGAATTGGGTGATTTTTGGAAGCCATGGTCAGAAATGGCGCAAATAACTTGACCATTTTTTCTATTATGCTTACAAAAATTTTTGTACAGCTCACAGGTTTTTTCCTGTGATGCCGTTGTGAAAATCTTTTGGCCTGCGGGTCGATTTTTCCGCCGTATTCTTGCACGGAAGGAGTATATATGGCTGAGCAAATTTCAGGGGATTCTGTGAAAGACGCCTCCGTTTCTTCTGTTGCAGATGAGCGTCCCGGCTGGTGGCGGCATTTTGAAGACCGTCCGCTTCCTGATGTCAATTTCCGAAAAATGCCGCTGACTGACGTCCTTGATGAGGCGGCTCGTTTGCATGGCAACAGGGTTGCCGTGCGTTTTCAGAATTTGAAGTGGAGCTATGCCCGCCTGAAGGACCTGGCTGAGGCGTTTGCCGCTTCCCTTCGCCTGCGGGGCGTAAACCCGGGAGACAGGGTAGCCATTATGCTGCCCAATATCCCTCAGACGGTCGTCGCCTTGTGGGGCGTGCTGAAAGCAGGCGCAGTGGTGGTCATGACCAATCCCCTGTATATGGAGAAGGAACTGACCCACCATTTCGCGGATTCGCGGGCAGATATCCTGATTACCTTGGATTTGCTGTGGCCTAAAATTGAGCCGCTTTGGCCAAAGCTTGGTCTGCGCTGGTGCGCGGTAACGCGTATTGCTGACGGGCTTGCCTTCCCCCTGAACCTTATCCAGCCATGGAAGGCACGCAGGGAAGGCCATGCCCCGGTTGTGCCTTACGACGGCAAGAAAATACTGCGCTGGAAAACGCTGCTCAAAACGCGCGAACGCTATGCAGCCGAGATCCGTGAGCCAGAGCAGGATTTGGCTTTGCTCCAATACACAGGCGGAACAACTGGCGTTTCCAAGGCCGCCATGCTCAGCCATCAAAACCTGGCTGCCCAGATGCAGATCATCCAGTCGATTATTGGCGGCGATGCTTCCAGCAAGCAATACACCTTCCTTTCCATCATGCCCTTTTTCCATGTTTTTGGGCTGGTAGGCAATATCATTCTTCCTGCATTGTATGCGGGCACCACGATTCCTGTACCTAGGTATACGCCTGGGGATCTTCTCCGCACTATTCAGAAGTATCGCCCTAATTTCTTTGTGGGCGCGCCTTCTGTATATATGTCGCTTATGCAGCAGAAGGATATTTCCAAATATGATTTGACGTGTATTGAACTGTGCATTTCCGGGTCGGCTCCGTTCCCCAAGGAAGCGATGGTCCAGTTCCAGAAAATGACGGGCGCCCATATTACAGAAGGTCTTGGCCTTACCGAGGCTTCCCCCTGCGTTGCAGCCAACCCCTTGTACGGGCTTCAGAAAATTGGATCTGTGGGTACGCCTCTGCCTGGTACAGAGCTGCGTATTGTGGATACGGAAACGGGCACGAAGGTTTTGGGTGATAACGAACCTGGCGAATTGATCGTCCGTGGCCCGCAGGTCATGCTTGGCTACTGGAACCGCCCTGAAGAAACGGCTCTTACACTGCGCAACGGCTGGCTTTACACAGGCGATATCGCGTACAGGGATGAGGATGGCTATTATTTTATTGTTGACCGCAAGAAAGATATGGCCATTGTCGGCGGGTACAATGTGTATCCGCATGAAGTAGACGAAGTCCTTTACGAGCATCCGAAGGTTGCGGAAGCTGTGGCCGTAAGCGTGCCCCACCGCACCCGCGGGGAAACGCTGAAGGCTTATATCGTGCCCAAAAAGGGAGAAACGCTGACGGTTCCTGAGCTGGTGGCGCATTGCCGTGCCAAGCTGGCCAATTATAAAGTTCCAAAATTCTTTGAATTCCGTACCGAATTGCCCAAAACGCTTGTCGGCAAGGTTTTGCGCCGTGTCCTTCGTGAAGAAGAGGAACAAAAGCTTCGAGAGAAGGCTGGAGAGCTGATGGATAAAGCCAAGGAGCAGGCGGAAAACCTGGCAGGGATAGCCAGGGAACATGCGGGCACTCTGGCAGATAAGGCGAAAGTCCGTGCCGGAGAGCTGATGGACAAGGCCAGGGAACAGGCAGGCACCTTGGCAGACAAGGCTAAAGAGCACGCGGGCAGCCTGGCAGGCAAAGCTATGGAACGTGCAGGGGATTTGATGGATAAAGCAAGGGACCGTGCTGATGAACTGGCTGATAAGGCAAAGCTTCGCGCTGGAGAACTTATGGGCAAGGCACGGGAGCGCCTGAGTGAAAGCAAGGCTCCCTCTGATGATTCAAAAAACGGGCCTGATGATACTGCTCCTTCTGATAGCCATTAGCATTGATTGTTTGAATGCAGAAATAAGCGGACTTGTTTGAAAAAACAGTCCGCTTTTTGTTTTTCCGGGAATCCTGCTGGCAGTCTGGTTTGTCGATGCCTCACAGCAGGCAGCAGGTTCAGGGAGAAAAAGCGGGACACGCGTCATCAGAACTGTATTTCACGGCAGTACTGTGCTGCGGCATAACGAACAGGGAACATGCAGGATAACTTCCGTCCGCCTCAGGTGTATCGGACGCTTTTAGGGAGCTTGTGCTTTGGAAAAGTATGGAGTAAACTAAAAAGATAGTGATTTTTTGATTTGAAGTGAGGAATTCCTATGTCCAGCCGAGCTTTTGCGCCGTTTATTAATCCTGTTGTCCGGCAGTTTGAAGCCTATGTGCCCGGACGTTCCATTGCTGAAATCCGTGAAGCTTACGGCGTAAGCCGGGTTATCAAGCTTGCCAGCAATGAAAATCCGCTTGGGGTTTCGCCTGCCGTACGTGAGGTGTTAAGGCAGCAGGCTGACTTAGTCTTCCGTTATCCTCAGTCAGGGAACCCGCGGCTGGTGAAGTCCATTGCGGAGTTTCATCATGTGGACCCTGCCCGCGTGTTCGTCAGCAATGGTTCTGACGAGCTCCTTGATCTGCTTTTCCGCGTGTGCGCGGAGCCCGGCGTGCATAATGTTGTTACAGCCCTGCCGTGTTTTGGGATTTATACCACGCAGGCGCGCTTCGCAGGCGTTGAGCTGCGTCAGGCACCTCTGCGTCCTGATTTTTCTGTGGATCTGGATGCCATGCTTGCGCTTACGGATGAAAACACAACGCTGGTGTTTTTGACCTCTCCGGACAATCCTTCAGGACTGGCAGTTCCTAAAGAAAAAATGCTGCGTTTTGCCGAATCGTTGCCCAAGCAGTGCATGCTTGTGGCAGATCAGGCGTATGTTGATTTCGCACGCGAAGAGGATGGGGGCGAGGACGCATTTTCGCTGATTCCTGAACTGGAAGCGCATCCCAATATTGCCGTCGTCCGCACGTTCTCAAAAAGCCGCGGGCTTGCCGGTCTTCGTCTTGGCTACGGGATTCTGCCGGCGGATTTGGTTTCGTATCTTTGGCGGGTGCGCCTGCCATTTTCTGTCAACTTGCTGGCTGAAGAAGCGGGCATTGCGGCAATGAAGGATGTGGCGTTTTGGCGCGAAACGGTTCGCGTAGTCGAGCAGGGACGCCGCCAGCTGGAGCAGGGGCTTCAGGAGCTTGGCTGCAACGTCGTGCCAAGCCATGCTAATTTTATTTCATTTTGCCGTCCTGGCATGGAGAATGCCGGCGGCATCAATGAGGAGCTGCTGAAGCAGGGGGTGATTGCCCGCTGGCTTAAGAGTTACGGGCTGCCTGGCTATATGCGCGTTTCTGTCGGCACGGAAGAGGAGAACACGGTTTTCCTTGGCGCGCTTAAGGCTGCCCTTGCCGCTTGCTGATCATAACTCCTGGAGAATGGTATGAAAACGCTGCCGATTATCACTATTGATGGTCCTGCTGGAGTGGGCAAAAGCACGCTGGCCAAGGCAATGGCTCGCGAGATGCAGTGGCCGTATCTGGATACGGGAGCCATGTTCCGCACGTTGGCGCTGCGTCTTGGGCCAGGAGCTGAGTCTCTGCCTGATGCGGAACTTGCAGCCCGCTGCGAACAGATTCGCTTTGCTCTTGAAAACAGCGGGGATGGCGTAAAGCTGTTCTGCAACGGCCAATGTATCGGCAATGAAATCCGAACTGAAGAAGTCGGTAAAATGGCTTCGCTTATAGGAACGAATCCTGTAGTCCGTGAGTGCCTGAAAAAGGCGCAGCGCGCCATGGGTGAATCTTCTCCTCTGGTTGCGGAGGGACGCGATATGGGCACTGTGGTCTTTCCTCAGGCGCGCTTCAAGTTTTTTTTGGACGCCAGCCCTGAGGTCAGGGCAGAGCGCCGCTGTCGGGAGCTTTTGGCACGGGGGCAGAGTGCGGACGTTCAAGCCATTGCAGAGCAGATTAGAGAGAGGGATGCCCTGGACCGCAATCGCCCTGTAGCGCCTCTGCGGGCCGCAGAGGATTCGAAGATTATTGATACCTCGCATCTTTCTGTTGATGAGGTGCTGGCTGTTATGCTTTCAGCAGTCAAGGCTGGAGGCCGTGAGTGATTATTCAGCCATTTGATCCTGTAGCCTTTTCCCTTGGTCCTATACAGGTCCATTGGTATGGGTGCATGTATCTTTTGGGCTTTCTGGCGGCATGGCGCCTTTGTCTGGCACGTGCTCCGCGCTACGGGTTGTCCTCAGCGCAGGTCTCAGATTTCATCACCTGGCTCATGCTGGGAGTCCTTGCTGGGGGGCGCATCGGCTATGTCCTTTTCTACGAGCTGTCGGTTTTTCTGGCTAATCCGCTGGAAATCCTATGCCTTTGGCATGGCGGCATGTCTTTTCATGGCGGATGCTGCGGGGTGTTGACAGCCGCATGGATATGGGCAAAGCGCCAGAAGCGTTCGTTCTGGAGCATGATGGATTTCATTGTGCCCACGGCACCGCCCGGCTTGTTTTTGGGACGGATCGGCAATTTTATCAACGGTGAGCTCTGGGGGGCTGAAACAACGCTGCCATGGGGCATGGCAACTGCGCCGGATATGCCTCTCCGCCATCCTTCCCAGCTTTATGAGGCCGGATTGGAAGGCCTGCTCCTTTTCATTATTTTATGGCTGTACTCTTCCAAACCGCGCCCTGAAGGACATGTTTCAGGTCTGTTCGCCTTGCTGTACGCTGTGTTCCGCTGCCTTGTGGAGTTTGTGCGGAAGCCTGATCCACAGCTTGGTTATTTAGCCTGGGGCTGGCTGACCATGGGGCAGGTGCTCTGCCTGCCAATGATAGCGCTTGGCTGCTGGCTTCTTTGCCGAAAGCCGTCAGGGGAGAACGAAGCCTAGCCCTGCCATTGACAGCCAAGGCTTTTTGGGGCAATTTGCCCCGGATACATATAGCTTTTCAGCGATGCTAATTTTAGCCGCAATTTTAGCCTCTCTGTTTTGACAGGCAGGGCGGCTTCAATTGTGGATGAAACGCTGGATTATTCAGGAGGACACATGGCCAAAGAAGGCGCCATTGAAGTTGACGGTGTTGTGCAGGAAGCTTTGCCCAACGCCATGTTTCTTGTTGAGCTTGAGAACGGGCATACTGTTCTGGCCCATATCTCTGGCAAAATGCGCAAGTTCTATATCCGTATTTTACCTGGCGATCGCGTGAAGGTCGAGCTCTCCCCCTATGATTTGACTCGCGGGCGCATCACGTACCGTATGAAATAGCTGCCTGTTTTGAAGCATATTGCATTTAAGGGCGGATCCTTACCAGGGTCCGCCTTTTATTATGCTGTGAAAAATATGCAGATTGGGGGAGCTAAGGTTTTATTGGATGTCAGTTTTATTTGCGAGGGAGAGTTCGGCAAGCCGCAAAGCCGCTTTCTCAGGAGAAAGGGCGTACAGTTCATCCATGAAATGGGTAAAGAAGGTGCCTGGTCCGTTTGCCTTTTGGGCGGCGTTGGAGCCGGCTTCAGCCATGGCTGCCATGGCAGCGGCGGCTCCTGTAAAGGCATCAAAACCGGCGTGGCGCGCTCCGGCAACGCAGGCCGCCGTCAGGGCTGTGGATGTGCAGCCCATCCCTGAAATGCTGGCCATGAGCGGGCTGCCCCCGGAAATCCGCGCGATGCGGCATCCATCCGTGATAATATCGTCCTTGCCGCTTACGCTCACCGTGCAGTTCCACCGTTCGGCGAGGAGCATGGCGGATGTTATTGCGTCCTTGCTGTCATGAAGGCTGTCCACGCCTTTGGTTTTGGCATCTGCACCGCTCAAGGCCATGATTTCCGAGGCATTTCCGCGGAGAACTGCCGGGCTTGCTTCCTCAAGCAGCGTAAGCGAAGTTTCTGTACGGAGTTTGGAAGCGCCTGCCCCTACAGGATCAAGGACGGTGGGAATCCCCCTCTTCTTCGCCAGGCTGCCAGCCATGCGCATGGCTGGAATGGTGTTCAGGTCAAGCGTGCCGATATTCAGCACAAGGGCGGAGGCAAGGTTCAGCATGTCGTCCATCTCTGCCTTTTCATGCGCCATTATGGGGGAGGCGCCGAACGCAAGGAGAGCGTTGGCTGTAATGTGCATAACGACCATGTTGGTAAGGTTATGGACGAGAGGGCGGATGTTTTTTGTAGCCTGAAGCGTTTCTGCAATTTGCCTGCCAAGGCTTTCTGCGGAGGAAAGGGTGATGGGTTCCAATGCTGGGGTCCTCGAGTTTCGTTTGGGTTGGGAGGAATAAAAAGGGGGCAGGGAATTTGGCAATCCTCAGGAGCGGGGTAGAGCGGATCAGGACTGCTGCTTTTCCTTGACAGTTTTAAAAAGCGTGAGGGGGCGCCCCGCAACGCGATACTCCAGGCGGACCTGCAGTTCACCAAGGTCTTTCATGTAGGCGAGATACTTGCGGGTTGTGACCCGGGAAATGCCAAGAACCGAGGCCATGTCCTGCGTGGAAAATTCTTCACTGAAGGTGTGGACAGCCTTGCGCACAGCCTCAAGCGTTACGGGGTCGAGTCCTTTAGGCAGGGAGAAGCCAGGGACCATATGAGGCGCATGGATCACGTTATCGATATCGGTCTGCTCAAGGGAATCGAGGCCGTAAATTCTGATGGCTCGTTCACGGTAGCCCTGAAGGGCAGCGTAAAACCGTTCCGGGCTTACAGGCTTAACGAGGTAGTCAACCGAGCCGTAGCGCAGGGCGAGCTGGACATTATTGCGTTCCCGTATGGTGCTGATAAGGATGGCATCAACTTCCAGGCCAATGCGGCGGATGTGGATAAGGAGCTCGATGCCCGTCATGCTGCTGATAAACTGGTCGATGACAAGCAGTTCAATTTGGAGCGCTTCCAGGTAGTTGAGGGCCTCCTCACTGCTTGCAGCAATACCGGCGAGCGAAAAACCGCGGACGGAGGCAATGTGCTGGGCGTACACGTTGGCTTCCGCGAAGTCTTCTTCTACGAGCAGCGTATGAATGGGGGAATGCTGGCTGGATTTCATTAGTTACTTAATCCGTGGAATGCCCGTCAAAAGGCTCGCTTTTTGAAAAAATCTGTGGTATAAGAACCAATATTCGCCGATACCCGAACTCTGTACTAGAGTTTGGTATGGACTGCAAGGTCCTTGAGGCACCCATTTGTGGTAGATTTAGACCATGTTTCGGCAGAAAACATGCCGGAAGGCGTGCTTCGGCCCCCAGCTGAACCTTGGCTGAGGTTTTCATTTTCGGTGACCCCGGTGCTTCAAACGCCGCGGCTTGGTGCCGTTGTGTTGGTGCCGGAAATTTTTCGACAGGTGGATTGTGATGCTTGTATCAATCAATCGTCAGTGGTGTAAAGGCTGCGGAGTTTGCGTGGAGTTCTGTCCCAAGAAAGCTCTGCATCTGGACGAGGACGAGAAGGCAGTGTGGACGCCCGAGAACTGCAGCAAATGCGGGCTGTGCGAACATTACTGCCCGGACCTTGCGATTCAGGCCATAAAGGACGCTAACCCTGAGGAGGCCTAAGGCATGAGCGGAAAAATTTGTTTCGTCCAGGGAAATGAAGCGTGCGTCCGTGGCGCTCTGTACGCCGGCGTGCGTTTCTTCGCGGGGTATCCTATCACCCCGTCTACCGAAATTGCTGAACATCTTGCCGATCAGCTGCCCCGCGTTGGCGGCAAATTCGTGCAGATGGAAGACGAACTGGCCTCCATGTGCGCCATCTGCGGCGCGTCTCTGGCCGGTTTCAAATCCATGACGGCTACCTCCGGCCCCGGCTTCTCCCTGAAGCAGGAAGCCCTTGGCTACGCCATCATGGCCGAAATTCCCTGCGTTGTCGTAAACGTGCAGCGCGGCGGTCCTTCTACCGGTCTTCCGACCGAATGTTCTCAGGGCGACGTCATGCAGGCCCGCTGGGGCGCCCATGGCGACCACTCGATCATCGCGCTGACCGCTTCTTCCATTCAGGACGCCTTTGAAGTGACCGTGCAGGCCTTCAACCTTGCCGAAACGTACCGTACGCCTGTTGTGCTGCTCTTCGACGAAGTTCTGGGCCACATGCGTGAACGTCTGGAAATTCCCGAAGCCGGTGTTCTGCCTGTTGTGGAACGTCTGAAAACCGACGTGCGTGCCGGTGTAAACTATCACCCGTACCTGCCCCGTGAAGACGGCCGTCTCCCGATGTCCGACTTCGGCGGTGTCCACCGCTTCAACGTAACGGGTCTGCATCACGATATCTGGGGCTTCCCCACCTCCAACGATGAACAGGTGGTGAAACTGAACTACCATCTGTTTGACAAGATCGAAAGCCACGCCAACGAGCTTGCCCGCTGGAAGGAATACTATCTTGAAGATGCCGAGCATGTCCTTATTTCCTACGGCTCATCCGCCCGCACCGCCCGTGCGCTGGTTGAAGACCGCCGTGCGAAGGGCGACAGGCTCGGTCTGCTCGAACTGCAGACGCTGTGGCCCTTCCCCGCGCAGCTTGTGCAAGACAAGACCGCGAACGCGAAGAGCATTTACGTGGTGGAAATGAACATGGGTCAGGTGGCGTCTCAGGTGAAGGCCGTGGTTGCCAACCCTGATCGGGTATTCCTGGTTAACCGCATGGACGGACATCTGATGACTCCTTCCGATATCAGTCAGGTCATGCGCGTCGTCGAAGGAAGGGGGTTCTAAGATGTCGATTTATCGTCTCATCCGTCAGCGTTTCTTCCCCCATCTGTGGTGCCCCGGCTGCGGCCACGGCATGGTTTTGAACAGCCTTCTGCACGCCGTGGATGATCTGGGCATTGATCAGTCCCAGCTCTGCATGGTGTCCGGCATCGGCTGCTCCGCGCGTATTTCCGGCTATGTTGATTTCCACAGCATGCACACCCTGCATGGACGCGCCCTCGCGTTCGCGACCGGTCTGAAAATGGCCCGTCCTGAACTGAAGGTTTTCGTGCCCATGGGCGATGGTGATGCCACCGCTATCGGCGGCAACCACTTCATCCATGCCTGCCGCCGCAACATCGACATGGTCGCCATCGTCATGAACAACCGTATTTACGGCATGACCGGCGGTCAGTACTCGCCTCTTTCCGGTCGTCAGATCGGCGGCGACGATGAAAAATCGCGTGAACGCAGCGTGTTTGCCACGACCGCTCCTTACGGCAGCATTGACCGTGCGTTTGACACGGTTGAACTCGCCAAGGGCGCCGGCGCTACCTTTGTTGCCCGTACAACGGCCTACCATGTGCAGGAAATGCGCCGTCTGTTCAAGCAGGCCTACGAGCACAAAGGCTTCTCCGTTGTGGAAGTCCTCTGCCAGTGCCCGACCTACTTCGGACGCAAGAACAAGATGGGCGGCGCTGTCCAGATGCTGCAGTGGCTTAAGGACAACACGGAGAAGCTCGGTTCCAAGAAGCTCGAAGAAAATCCGAACCTGATCGCCCGCGGCGTGTTTGTCGACAAGGACGAGCCGGAATACTGCTCCGAGTACGAAAACAGCGTCATTGCCAAGGCGCACAAGGAGTAACGTCATGGAAAAATACCGCTTTCTTTTGTCCGGTTCCGGTGGGCAGGGCGTGATTACCATGGCCATTCTGCTGGCCGAGGCGGCTGTTCTTCATGAAGGCCTCATTGCGGTTCAGTCCCAGTCCTATGGTCCTGAAGCCCGCGGTGGCGCAACGCGTTCCGACGTCATCATTTCCGACTCGGAAATCCTGTTCCCCAAGGTTCTTCAGCCGAACTACCTGGTTGCCATGACCAACGAGGCTGCCGGAAAGTACATGCCCCTGATCCGTCCTGGTGGAATGTGCATTTACGATACGGATCTCGTGCAGCCTTCCCGCCGCATTGATGCCATGCTGATGGGCATGCCCATGCAGAAAGCCGTGTTGGAAAAGTTTCATAAGACCCAGGCTCTGAACATCTGTGTGCTGGGCGCTCTCGTGACGCTCACCGGCGCTGTGAAGATGGAGTCTGTGGAACAGGTTCTGAAAGCCCGGTTTAAGCCTGCGTTCCATGAAGCCAACAGCGCTGCTCTTGCGCTGGGCGCCGAACTGGCCAAACCGTTCCTGTCCGCCAACTAAACGACGAGGAGCCCTGCCGGAGCGCATCAAACGGCGCAGGCGTGCTGCTTGATGCCGGCATGGCTCCCCAATCCGGTTATGGAGTACGTATGAATATTCATGAATACCAAGCGAAGGGGCTGCTTCGGGAATTCGGCGTGCCGGTTTCCAATGGCGGCCTGGCCACGACGGCTAAAGAAGCCCGTGCCGTGGCGGAAGGACTGCCCGGACCGATCTGGGTTGTAAAAGCTCAGATTCACGCGGGCGGCCGCGGCAAAGGCGGCGGCGTTAAAGTCTGCCGCAGCCTTGACGAAGTCGAACAGGCCGCGCAGAAAATTATCGGCATGCAGCTGGTGACCCACCAGACTGGCCCCGAAGGCAAGAAGGTGCACAAAGTGTGGATCGAGCAGGGCACGGACATCACCCGTGAACTGTATCTTGCCGTTGTTCTTGACCGTGCTTCTGAATGCCTGACCGTTATGGCTTCCCCTGATGGCGGCATGGATATTGAAAAGGTTGCCGCGGAAACGCCCGACCGCATCTTCACCACCCGTCTGGATGGCGGCCATCATGTGTGGCCTTTCCAGGCCCGCGACCTCTTCTTTGGCTGCGGACTTACCCCGGCCCAGGTCGGCGAAGGCATCAAGCTCCTCCAGGGCCTGGCCAACCTTGCCGCCTCCAAAGACGCTACGCTGGTTGAAATCAACCCGCTGGCCATCAGCACCGAAGGCCATCTGGTCGCCCTTGACGCCAAGATGAACTTTGATGAAAGCAGCCTGAAGCGTCACCCCGAAATTGCCGCCCTGGCTGACCCCGAAGAAGTCGATCCTCTGGAACGCAAGGGCCAGGAACTGGGCGTGAACTATGTGCGCCTTGACGGCTATGTCGGCACCATGGTGAATGGCGCCGGTCTCGCCATGGCTACCATGGACGCCATCAAGCAGGCTGGTGCTGCTCCGGCGAACTTCCTTGATGCCGGCGGCGGTGCTGACGAAAACGTTGTTGCGGCCGGCTTTGAGCTGATGCTCTCCGACCCGCACGTCAAAGGCATCCTGATCAACATCTTTGGCGGCATCCTGCGCTGCGACATCATCGCCCAGGGTGTTGTGAACGCCGCGAAAAAGGTTGACCTCAAGCTTCCGCTGGTGGTCCGCCTTGAAGGCACCAATGTTGAAGAAGGCCGCCGCATTCTGAAGGAAAGCGGCCTGAAATTCGAAACGGCAAACACGATGGCCGAAGCCGCCAAGCGTATTGCCGAGCTGACGACGGGGGCCCAGGCATGAGTATTCTTGTAGATAAAAATTCCCGCGTGCTTGTTCAGGGTCTCACGGGTCGTGAAGGCCGCTTCCATGCCGAAAAGATGATCGAGTACGGCACCAATGTCGTGGCGGGCTGCACCCCCGGCAAGGGCGGTCAGGAAGTCCTCGGCGTGCCGGTGTTCAACACCTGCGCCGAAGCCGTGAAGGCCACTGGCGCGAACGTGAGCGTTATTTTCGTTCCGGCTGGTGCCGCTGCCGACTCCGCATGCGAAGCCGCTGCAGCGGGCATCAAACTGGTTGTGCTCATCACCGAGCACATCCCGGTTCTGGATATGGTCCGCGTCAAGGCGTTCCTGCGCGCCCGCGGCACCCAGCTGATCGGTGGTAACTGCCCCGGCATCATTACGCCTGAGCAGTGCAAAATCGGCATTATGCCCGGCTATATCTTCAAGGCCGGTCCTATCGGCCTTATCAGCCGTTCCGGCACGCTGACCTATGAAGCGACCTGGCAGCTGACCAACAATGGCCTCGGACAGAGCACCTGCATCGGCATTGGCGGCGACCCGATCCCGGGTCTGTACTTCCTCGACCTGCTGAAAATGTTCCGTGAAGACCCGCAGACTGAAGCTGTGTGCCTGATCGGCGAAATCGGCGGTGACGGTGAAGAACGCGCTGCTGCCTACATCCGTGAAACCAAGTACCCCAAGCCCGTGTTCGGCTTCATCGCCGGTCTTACGGCGCCCAAGGGCAAACGCATGGGCCATGCCGGCGCCATCATCAGCGGCTCCAAGGGCCGCGGCGAAGACAAGGTGAAGGCTTTTGAAGAAGCTGGCGTGACTGTTATCAAAGAACTTGCCTCCTTTGGCAAAGTTGTTGCCGACACGCTGAAGAAGTAGTTTCTGCTTCCTCATCGGGTTTTGCATTCTCCGGAGGAACCTTCGATAGAAGGTTCCTCCTTTTTTTTATAAGAGGATGATATTGTTTTGATTGGTCCTCAGAGGCTTAAAATAGGTTTGGCAGTATTATTGTGCATTGTTTTTATAATATTAAAACTGCACGTAATGCGCTTTATGCCTTTTGGCAAATGTTTTTAGATGATCATGGATTTTTTACTTATATGTTTCAAAGCACGGCGTCTCATTTGCACTAAAAGCATGTCAACAAATTTTTTCTTGACGTCAATGAAGCTTTCATGAAAAAAGAAGTAATGGAGAAAAAAGTAAATAATTTGGGCCTACCCATCTAGGCTCTCTAACGTTTGGCCGCGCTTGCCAGTGAAGCAGGGCAGGCAGTTCGGGAGGATGCGATGCAAACGATTTACATGATTTTCTGCGGCATTGCTGGTGGACTGTTTTTTTTATGGCTCAAAATTCCTGGCGGTGCCATGATCGGCTCAACGGTCGGAACTATCAGCTTTTTGCTGCTGATGCAGGGAGCAGCCTTGCAAATAAAAATTCCTCCGTTATTATCGCAAATCACCTATATCGCGTTGGGAATTGTCATTGGCTCTATGTTTAGGCCTGGCTTGTTTGCGAAATTTTGGAGCATCTGGCCTGCCGTGATTGGTTCAACGCTGTTCATTCTTGGCGGTGGTCTTGTTGGTGCGTTTATCTTGTCGAAATTTGGTGTCTTAGGGCCAACCGGCGCCTACCTTGCCTCTTCCCCGGGGGGATTAAGCGCTGTAGCAGGCATTGCTGCCGAAATGGGGGAAGACGCGCCTATGATCCTCATGTGCCAGATGGTCCGCCTGTATGCTGTGCTCCTGACTACGCCTATCATCTGTAAAATTCTTCAGCATTGGCTCAAATAATTTGCTTTCATTAGCCCACAGAAAAAGCCCGGCAGCTTTACGCAGTCGGGCTTCGCTTTTTGTTAGATGGCAGGCATCAGCGGTATTCCGCCTTGGAGGTTGGAGCCGCGTATTGTCCATCCTGAGCGGAGGGAGACACGGGCTTGGGTGCTGTGGCTGATTCCGAAGTTGCGTTTTGTCCGTTGGCGGCAGCCGCAGCAGGTGAGGTGCTGCCCGCAGACCCGCCGGAGTCTTCTTCGCAGCATGTGGGGGGAACAGTCTGGGGCTGAGCGGCTCCACTGGCAGGTGTGGACCCTTCTGTTGACGCAGGGGCATTTGAAGACTGCCCTTGGGGCTGGTTTACCTCAGGTGCCTGGGCATCAGGGGCGCTAATTGGTGTTTCAGGTGAGGCAGCCGGAGGCTGGGCTGGGTTCTGCGCTGCCGGCTGCGCGGGCTGCTTCAGGACACGGGGAGCTTTGGGCGTGTCGGCAGGCTTTGCCGGGACGATAAGGGGGCAGGAAGGCAGGAGGATGCCCCTGGCGGTCAAGTCCGGCAGGGTGAGGAGGTTAAAGGGCTGTGCCATGGCGGCGGTAAAGAGCAGGCAGATTAAAAGACCGCCTGTGGGGAAGCGCTTATTCGTCATCGCCACCAGGAATACGGCAAAGAGCAGCAGGATAGCGCCCATGATGAACATGCCAGGGAGCTGGAGGACGTTGGTAAAGCAGAAGGAGATTGCGGCTTTTGCGCGTTCAGGCAGCATTTGCTGGATGGTGGGCATGACTGGGGCAAGCAGGAGCGGCAGCGAAACAAGCGCCATGAGAATCCCAACAAGCGTAAAGAAAAGCCTGCTGCGCCGTATAGAAAGGTGGAGCACTGCGCGTGCTGCCAGGATGGAAGCAAGCCCTGCCAGGGGCAGGAGCATGACTTCCGTGGACGGCCAGCAGAGGGTAAGCGCTGTAAGGGTGGCCAAAAGGGAGCACCAGACCCAGCCGAGGCTTGGATTCTGCGTCCTGTTTTTCCAGATCATCACGGGCACGTGGTGCAGTCTTTCCCAGGGGAGGCAAAGGACAACCAAGAGCCATGGCAGGGCGTAGAGCAGTGAGCGCCAGGCAAACGGCTCAATTTGTTCAGGGCGGCACAGGAAATTCTGGTACCACATGGATTCGTGGTAGTCATAGAAGGCTTTGATTGCAGGTGCCTGGCTGTTATCCATGCCAAGCCAGAAGAGCCAGCCTATGGAGAGGACAAGAAGGACGCCAAAGGCAAATACGCCGTCCAGCCCGCCTGCCCGGCGGAAGGCGCCGCGCCAGAAAAGGAAGAGCAGGCTTGCAAGCAGGGGAATGCCCAGCCCGCAGACGCCGCCGGAAAGAAAAGCCAGCACGGCAAGCACATGCCCCGCCAAAAGGGCAAGAGGCGCGCGGGTCCGGCTCCAGCCTATGCAGAGGAAGAGGAGGCTCAAAAAGAGCAGCGCGGCGAAAAGCCCGTTGGCCGTAGCCAGGTGCGTTGCCTGCACAATATGCAGCGTGCCGAGGAAAACGGCGCAGGAGGCAAAGGCGGGCAAAAGTCCGCCTGCTGTGAAAAAGGCCAGGAGCCAGAGGGCAATGCCCATGAGGGCAAGGCCTATGGCTGACGCAGCGTGGAGCAGCGTTTCAGGCGAAAGCGCAGGCAAAAGCCCGTGGAGCAGGGCAGTGCTTTCTTTTAAGAACCAAATATGCAGCGGATAGAGCGAAGGCTCGGGCGCGCCGTTGGCGTACACAAAGAGCCCTGTGGTACCGGGAAAATTCTGTACAACGGAAAGCAGGGTTTTCTCTTCGCCGGTTAAAAGCCCGCGCATCTCAATGCCTGGCACAAGCTCAATGGCAAGGAAGAGCAGCACGGCCACTGGACCGCAGCAGGCAAGAAAACGGAACAGGCGGGAGGCAATACCGGGCCTGATTTCCGTTTGGGAGGCGTCATCCGGCGTGGGGTCGGCAGGAGGTTCTTCACTGGCTTTTGGGGGGACAGGCAGTGCACCTGCTGCTTCCGCGGGAGATGAAGCCCCTTCCGATTCTATCGGCGGTAAACCTTCCGTCTGGGAAACTGCTTCTTCGGCAGGGGAAGGAGCCTGCGGGCCCTTTTCGGGCAGGGGGAGGGATTCCAGTTTTTCGGACTCAGCGGGTTGTGGCATGGTGAAACCTCCTGTGATGTCCTTGGGTGTTGAGTTTTACGGCGCAGGGAAGGCGTCAGGGCGGCATGTCCTGAGTTTTATGGCTGTCCATCAAGGCGCGTTGAAGCGTCGGCGCTTCCCGGAAGAAGCTGCACGGCCAGTTCTTCAAGCTGCTTTTTGCCTTCCCGCTCCTGCTTTGTCGCATGGATGCGGATATCGTTCATGGTATCGATAAACAGGCGCAGGTGCGTGGCCTGGTGGAACAGGCTTTCAAGCGCCGGTGTGTAGCCATTGCTGATTTCTGCGGCGTAGAGGTCGCGGATATGCGCGTGCGCGGTAACAAGCTCATTTTTGAGCGCGTCGGCAATGCGGGAGGCGTAGCTTTCGGCTTCCTTGCGGCGTTTTTCAAGCAGCATGGTCCGGCGTTTATCCTCGCGGCCCAGGTGGTAGAGCACGCTGGCTGTTCCGGCCACGGCGGCCACAACTACGGCGATCATGGGGCTTGAAATGCTTAAGGCCAGCATGTTGCCTACGGAAATAACCAGGGCGATCGGCCCCACGGCAGACATTCTGCCCAGCACGGCACCGCCCGAAACCAGGGCGAGCTTTTTCATGTAATGCCGCGTCTGGATCAGGAAATGGGTGGCGTCGCTGGAATCGCCGGACATCATGGAGGCGCCTTCCAGCCCGGCAAGGGTGGCCGCGGCCGTAGCCAGGCAGGTTTTGGTGCAGGCGTTGATCTCGCTGGCAAAGAGCTGGAAGCGGTGTTCCTTTTCCTGGAGCAGCTCCCGTTGCTCCTCAAGAAATTCGTCTACGCATTGGCGGGCTATGGCCTGCGCTTCCTGCGTGTCAAATTTGCGCCAGATATCGCTTTTGGCAAAGTTTTTCCCGCTGTTGGCGATGGTTTGGTTTACGGCATCCATGAGCCTGAGCGTCAGGGTTTCCTGAAAGCGCTTGAGTGAACGCTCAATGTCTCCTTCCCAGGCGTCAAGGTCTGCCTGCGCCACTTCAATGGTCTGCCTGGCCTGCTCCATAGAAAGGCGCGTGGCTTCCGCCAGCTGGGCCGCGTGGGCGTTGAGCATGGCAAGCAGTTCCTGGCCTGGCATTCGGCTGGTCGCGATCCTGGAGTGTTCGGCCAGGGCAAGGTCCATGTCTTTTTTGAGCCGGAGAAAGGTTGAGCGGATTTTGCCCTCGCGCCGGGAAATATCGCTGTCCAGGGTGCGGGCCTCACGGAGCATGGAAAGGAGCGTGGCAAATTCGCCGATTGTTTCCGGCGTGGCGGGTTTTGAGCGCAGGCAGCGGTCAATCATGGCCTGCCGGGCGTTAAGGGCCACCACGCCCGCAACATGCACCTGGCCGGCATGGCGGCAGGCTTCCTGGAGCATGAGCCGTGTTTGTTCCCGGGCTGCCTGGAGCACCGCGGGGTCCCTGATGAGGTCGCTGTGGGTCAGAACGCCGATAACGGTGATGCCCCGCCCCATGGTGACAAGGCGGCGCAGAAGCGTAAGTTCCGAGCCTGAGGCGGAATCCCGGGCGTCCATGACAAAAATGATGCAGTCCGCGGCAATGCCGGCATCCAGCGCGAGGTCCGCAAGGAGCATGTCTGTTGCGTTGAGCCCCGGGGTATCCACCAGAAAGGTGCCCGTGCCCAGGGGCATTTGCGGCAGGCCAATATCCACTTGTGCGATAATGCCTGAGTATGGGCCGTCCGCGCGCAGGGCTTCGCACAGCTCTTCAAGGGTATCCAGCGTGCGGCTTTGTCCGGGGCGCAGCCCGCTGACGGCAAAATTTTGCTTGATGCGCTCAAGTGAGCGGCGCAGGAGCATATCCTTTGGGTCGGTCTTAAGGCTGTTTTCAAAGGAGGCAAGCTCAGCGGGGGAAAAACAGCGGATGGTCGCGGAAAAGGTGGGCGCGTGGTGGAAAAGCGCAACGCTCCCCGTGGTGGGGATGGCTTCCCTCACCGGCGAGACAACCTGGCCCAAAAGGGCGTTGAGCAGGGTGCTTTTGCCGCGTTTCCTTTCGCCCGTAAGGACGATGCGGAAGGGTTGGGCGGGAAGAAGCGCCTGGAAAGCTTTTACGTCGGCAATGAGCCCTTTGTTCCGGAGGCTCGAGGCAAGGCTGGCAAGCCCGGCGAGCTGCTGCCCGGCAATGGAGGGAACGTCTGCAGAACGGGGAGGAAGGGCTTTTGCACCTGGGCGGGCTTCTTTTTCGGCGGGCTGGGGCGCACTGCGCATATTTGGCGGGCAGAGAATGGCTTCCAGCCTGCTGATAAGGAGGCCGCATGCCTCGTTTTCCTGCCCATCATCCGCTGAAAGAATATGTGCTGCGCCCTTAAAAACAGCGGCCGTGCGTTCAGTGGGCATGACCCCTTCTTCGGTTTTGGCCACAAGCTCGCGGGCGAGATCAGGAAGGGCTTCTTCACTTGGCGGGTTGAGCAGGGCATAGTGCAGGCGGGCCTGAAGCCTGGCGTGCAGGGCTTTTTCCCCAAAAATATTGCGGCAGGCTTCCTGTGTCAGCCTGTAACGCTCGTAGTCAAAGGGTCCGTGGGCGTGGGCAGCGCCTGCGAGCAGCAAGAGGGCCCTGCCGTTGAAATCCTGCTCAGGAGCAGGATCTGGCGGGGTGGGCAGCAGGGTGATCAAGGATTTTGTAGACATGAAAACGCCTGGCTCATGGTGGATGGCAGCGCGGGTCAACGGCGCGCAGTTTCTTTTTTCCATAGCTGAATTCATGCCGTTTGCCAACAGCTTCAGGCAGGGAAACGGATGAAAGATGGCAGGAATGCCTTGACTGATTGCCAGGGAGATTTATTTCTTCCATGCAAAGGGCATTGCGCATACGCAGTAATGCCCGGTCAGGCAAGGAGGATACGATGGCTCCTGAATACAAAGACTATTATAAAACTCTTGGCGTCGCCCGTTCCGCGACGAAGGATGAAATTGCAAAGGCGTACAAGAAGCTTGCCCGCAAGTATCATCCTGATTTGAATCCCGGTGATAAAAAGGCAGAGGAGAAATTTAAGGACATTACTGAAGCGTATGAAGTCTTAAAGGACGAAGAAAAGCGCAAGTTATATGACAACCTTGGTCCTGACTGGCAAAATGCTTCCCGCTTTGGCGGCGCGGGTCAGGGCGGTCCCTTCGGCGGCTTTTCGTACCAGGGCCAGAACATGGGCGGCTTCAGCGATTTCTTTGAATCGCTGTTTGGCGGCGGACGTTTTGGCGGGGAGAATCCTTTTGGCGGCTTCTCCAGCCAGGGCGGCGGGCGCCGCGGGCAGGATGTGGAAACAGAAATCCAGATTCCCCTTGAGTTAGCCCGGCATGGCGGCGAGCGGCAGGTTTCTTTCCGTATGGGCAGCAAGCCTGTCACGCTGAAGGTCAATATTCCCGCCGGCATCCGTGAGGGAAAAAAGCTGCGCTTAAGCGGGCGCGGCTACCCCAGCATGGGCGGCGGCCAAAACGGCGACCTTTACCTCAAGGTCATGTTCGCTCCCCATCCCCAGTTTAAGGTTGAGGGGCAGGACCTTGTCTATGAAGCCCGCGTGATGCCGTGGGCAGCGGTTCTTGGCGGCAAAATCAGGGTGCCAACGCTGGATGGCGAGGTTGAGCTGAGCCTTCCTTCAGGCACCTCAAGCGGGCGCAGGCTCCGGCTGCGCGGCAAGGGCCTTGGCCCTGACTCTGACCGCGGCGACCTTTTAGTCCGCGTGGAAATAGACGCTCCCAGGTCTGTCAGCGAAAAGGAGCGGGGACTTTGGCAGGAATTGGCAAAGCTTCATGCCTGACATCAGGCAGGAAAAGCGGCATTGATAAAACAATAGCTGCTGACACGTTTGAAAAAAAGAACATAAAAGAGGCAATATATGAATATCAATAAGTTTACGCAGAAATCGCAGGAAGCGCTGGCGGCGGCACAGGGCCTTGCCGCGCAGCGGGGCCATCAGGAAGTTGATGTTGAGCATCTGGCGCTTGCCTTGGTCCTGCAGGAGCAGGGCTTTGTGGGCAGGGTGCTGGAAACCATGAATATTCAGCCCGTTGTGGTTCAGTCCGCCCTGGAAGAAGCGCTCAGAAAGCGTCCCCAGGTTCGGGGTGGCGGGGCTGAGCTGGATAAAATCGCCATTACGCAGCGCTTAGCCAAGGTGCTGGCCGATGCCGAAGCGCTTGCCGGCCGCATGCGCGACGAATATGTGAGCGTGGAGCACCTTTTTGCCGCGGCGCTGAACGAGCCGGAATCTACGGATATGGGGCGCGCCTCCCGTGAATGCCGGCTGACAGGCGAGGCCTTCATGCGGGCGCTGAAAGACCTCCGCGGCGGGCAGCGGGTTTCTTCCGCCAATCCTGAGGAAACCTATGAAGCGCTCAAGAAGTATGGGCGTGACCTGGTGGAGGCAGCGAGCAAGGGCAAGCTCGATCCTGTGATCGGGCGCGATGGGGAAATCCGCAGGGTTATCCGCATCCTTGCCAGGCGCACCAAGAACAATCCCGTGCTGATTGGCGAAGCGGGCGTTGGCAAAACCGCCATTGTGGAAGGTTTGGCCTACCGTATTGACAAGGGCGACGTTCCTGAAGGGCTTAAGGGCAAGACGATCTTTGCGCTGGATATGGGCGCACTCATTGCCGGCGCCAAGTACTGCGGCGAATTTGAGGAACGGCTCAAGGC
>JAGADT010000062.1 GCA_017613475.1 Desulfovibrionaceae bacterium
AAGCCGCCGACGATGAGGCGCTTTAAGTACAGCTCAGGCGCAATGCGCATGAAAAGGTCCATGTCCAGCGCGTTGTGGTGCGTAATGAACGGCAGGGCCGCGGCGCCGCCCGCGATGGTGTGCATCATGGGCGTTTCAACTTCCACAAAATGGCGGTCTTCAAGGAAATTGCGGACTTCGCGGATGATTTTGCTGCGCTTGCGGAAAATATCGCGCACTTTTGGATTCACAATGAGGTCGACGTAGCGCTGGCGGTAGCGCAGCTCCACGTTGGTCAGCCCCTTGTGTTTTTCCGGCAGGGAGCGGAACGATTTGGCAAGCAGGCGGACTGTGCTGCACTGGAGGGTCAGCTCGCCCGTTTTGGTGCGGAACAGGCGGCCGACAACGCCCACGATATCGCCCACGTCCAGCTTGCGGAATACCGCGTAGTCATCATGCCCCAGCTTTTCCTGGGAGGCGTAGCACTGGATGCGCCCGCTGCGGTCGGCAACATGAAAGAAGGCGACCTTGCCGAATGAGCGGTTTGAGACAATGCGGCCGGCGCAGTGGAAGGTTTCGTCCAGCGCTTCCAGCTCTTCGGCGGAATACGCTTCATACACAGCCCTGATCGAACCGGCGTCATCGGTTTTATTGAAATCGTTGGGGTACAGGGGCACGCCGGCATCCAGGAGGTCACAGGATTTTACAACGCAGTTCTTAATGACTTCGTTCAGTTCATCCTTGGCTGCCAGGCTTTGGAGCATGGGGGCAAAGTAGGCGGCGTGCGGCGATTTTGTCGCGAGCTTGACAGGCTTAACGGGTTTTTTTTTCTGGATATCCAAGGTAGCGTGCTCCCTAAAAAAGCAGATTCCCCCTGCTTTCAGCCTGCGCGGCGGCTGAAACAGCAAGGTGTGCATCCGTCAAGACGTATGCCAATTGGTATTGTTAGTCAAGTCAAGCCTTTTCTTATGCGGTCAATCTGCCCGGATGCCCTGCGCTGGACAAGGATGGACTGCGCGTGTTACAGTTCTCCGGATGTAACACTATATCCGAATATCTTGATATAGGTCCGCCCCGCAGAGGCGGAGCCATTTTTCGCCCGGCGCACGCCTTCACCCAATTCTACCAGAGGAGTCGATAATGAGCATTTCCCTTCGCAAGGGTTCGTACATGTTTACTTCAGAATCCGTCACGGAAGGCCATCCTGACAAAGTTGCAGACCAGATTTCCGACGCGGTCCTGGATGCCCTCCTGGCGCAGGACCCTTCCTCCCATGTGGCGTGTGAGACGCTGGTGACAACAGGCATGGCCATTGTTGCCGGGGAGATCGCCACCAAGGGCTACGCGGACTTGCCTTCCATTGTGCGGAATACCATCCGCAGCATCGGCTACTCAGGATCCGACATGGGTTTTGACTGGAAGACCTGCGCGGTGCTTTCTTCCATAGACTGCCAGTCGCCTGATATTGCGCAGGGCGTGAACCGCGACAATCCCGAAGACCAGGGCGCCGGCGACCAGGGCATGATGTTTGGCTTTGCCTGCGATGAAACCGATACCCTGATGCCCGCGCCCATTTACTGGGCCCACAAGCTTTCCCAGCGGCTGACGGATGTCCGCAAGAACGGGGAAGTCCCCTTCTTCCGCCCCGATGGCAAGACGCAGGTTTCCTTTGAATATGTGGATGGAAGGCCCGTGCGCATCAATAACGTTGTTGTTGCCATCCAGCACGCGGAATCCGCCACTCACGCTGACGTGGTTGAAGCCGTCAAGTCAAAGGTCATCCGCCCCGTGCTGGAATCGAGCGGCTTCTTTGATGAAAAGGCGTGCGAAATTTTCATCAACACCACAGGCAAGTTTGTCATCGGCGGCCCCATGGGGGACTGCGGGCTGACAGGCCGCAAGATCATCCAGGATACGTACGGCGGCGCCGGGTACCATGGCGGAGGCGCTTTCTCAGGGAAAGACCCCTCCAAGGTGGACCGTTCCGCCGCCTACATGGCCCGCTATGTGGCAAAGAACGTTGTTGCCGCAGGGCTTGCCCCCCGCTGCGAAGTGCAGATAGCCTACTGCATTGGCGTGGCGCACCCCGTTTCCGTGCTGGTTTCTTCAATGGGCACCAGCGAAATTCCGGATGAAGTGCTGACAAAGGCCGTCCGCGAGGTCTTTGACCTGCGCCCCTACCACATTATCCGCCGCCTGGACCTTCTGCGCCCCATTTACAGCAAAACGTCGTGCTATGGCCACTTTGGCCGTGAGCTTCCCGAATTTACCTGGGAGAAAACGGACGCCGCTGCGGACCTGCGCACGGCGGCGCGTGTGTAGCAGGCGCGGAACGCCTTAGCTTTAGCGCTGAACAGAAAGGTACCGGCTTCAAAAGCCGGTGCCTTTTCATTTCACAATGCCTGGCGGGGGAGCGGAAACCCTCGTGCTGCCTGAAGAAGGTCAGAGGGACTGGCGGTATTTGAGCGCCTGCCTGAGCGTTTCGCTGTCCATGAACTTGACTTCCGCCCCCAGGGGGATGCCCTGGGCCAGCCGGCATACCTGGATATGGGGGAACTTGAGCCCGATGCGCGAGCGCAGGTGCGCCGCAGTGTTCTCCGCCTCAATGGTGGCGCCCAAAGCCAGGATGACTTCCTTGATGGTGCCTTCGGCGAGCCGGCTTTCAAGCTTTGCGATTTCCAGCGCGTCGGCGCTGGTATTGTCCAGGGGGGAAAGGAGCCCGCCCAGGATGAAGTAGCGCCCGCGGAAAAAGGCGCCTTCTTCCATGGTGACCATGCTGTCCCATTCGCTGACAACGCAGAGCTGCTCGTCGGAACGTTCAGGATCGCTGCACACCGGGCAGGGATTTTTTTCTGTCAGCGCGCCGCAGCGGGAACAGAGGTGGAGTTCGTCCCGCAGCAGGGCGATGCGTTCGCCAAGCTGGCGGGTTTCAGATTCCGGCCATTTGAGCAGGGCCATGGCCACGCGCATGGCGGATTTGGGGCCAAGCCCCGGCAGGCGTCCAAGACGGCGGATGAGCTCTTCCAGGGGGGCAGGGAGTCGTTCCACGCAGTTCACCGCAAAAAAGGCCCGGCAGTCCGGGCCGCTGAATGTAAAAAGCTGTCCCGCAAAGCGTGCCTGCTACATGATGCCGGGCAGATGCAGCCCGCCGGTCAGCGCAGACATTTCGCGTTCCATATCGGCCTTGCCGATGCGCAGGGCTTCGTTGACGGCGGTGAGCACCAGGTCCTGGAGCATTTCGGCGTCGCCGCCTTCCAGGGCCGCGGG
>JAGADT010000063.1 GCA_017613475.1 Desulfovibrionaceae bacterium
ATAGCGTATTTGCCATATTGTTCACCTCCATTCTGACATACATGATGACATACATTTTTTTGATTTGAACCCAACGGGACAAAACGGAGGGAAAAAGGCTATGAAAAGCAAAAAAATCAATAAAATAAGGCAGTTCATGTACATTTCGTACAAAAACTGCCCTACAAAATCCTAGTTTGGTAGCCGGGGTGGGACTTGAACCCACACGCCCTAGGGACACCTGATTTTGAGTCAGGCGCGTCTGCCATTCCGCCACCCGGCCAACATTTAATTTATACGCCCTGCTTTCAGCCTTGTCCAGCGCAAAAAAGCTGGCATGGCAAATTTTTACCCGCCATACAGCCTATTTCAATGACTGAAGCTGCTGCCTGGCGCGGGAAGCTTCCGGCGACTTGGGGAATTTATTTATAACGTCCTGCAAGCGCATTTTGGCAGCATCCTTCTGGCCCATTTTCTGGAAACTCAATCCCTGCTTAAGATAGCAGGCAGCGACTTTGCTGTGTTTGGGGTAACTGTCAATCACCGCCTGGTAATCAAGAGCGGCGTTGGAATACTGCCCCAGTGCAAAATGGCTCTCCGCCTTCCAGAACTGAGCATTGCCTGTAAGCGAATGCTTGGGATAGGTAGAAACAAAATCCGTGAATCCCGTCAGGGCAGCCCTGAAATTCCTGCTGTTGTAATTGCCCATTGCCGTATCATACAACGCCTTGGCAACATCTTTGGGCTGGGCCGCCGGAGCGGGAGTCTGTGCCGCCGCAGCAGCAGCAACTGGAGCCGCAGCAACGGCGGCAGGAACAGCCGGTGAAACCTGTGGAGCAGGTGCGCCTGGAGCCGCCCCCTGAGGAGCAGCATTTCCGCCAAGGCGCAGATCCGTGGCAAACAGCGTTTCCAGCATGCGCAATGCCTGATCATGGCGATCCACCTTGGCAGCCAGCTCTTCAAGGCTCCCCACATTTTTTGTAGTGTGGTTAAAATTATCAATCTGTCCCTGTACGGAAGACATTTCCTCGCGAAGCTGCTGCACCTGAGCCCATGTATCGGCCTGGGCAGGCTGCATGTTGGAGAGGCTGGCAATCTTCCTGTCCTGCTCCTTCATGTGGGTGATCATGGCATCTACAGTAGACCTACTCGCACAGCCTGCAAGGGAAAGCAGGCTTCCCACAAGGCACAACGCAACAACACGGCGCATTCCACGCATTTTCATGAAAATTTCCCTCTGCTTCGTTACAGCCGGTCCCCGGCTCTTCTAAGACCGAATAAAAGGTAGGCAAGCCCTCCAATCACGGGGAGGCATACGCAGCCAAGCAGCCAGGCAATGCGCTCTCCAGAGCTTGGAAACCAATGGGTCATAGCATGCCAAATTCCCCAAAGGTTAATCAATGCCGGCAGTCCCAAAAGAAGCAGCTGCCACCATGTCAATGAAAAAATCATGCTCTGCTGCCTCCCGCAGGCTCCCGCCATAGAATCAGGCAGGCCAAAAAAACACCGCAGCAAATGCAAATATCCGCGACGTTAAACGCCGGCCAGTGCCAGCTGCCTGCATAAAAATCCAAGAAATCAACCACTGCCCTGTAGCGGATCCTGTCAAGCCAATTGCCAAGGGCACCGCCCATTATAAGGCCAAGGCTCGCGTAGAGCACTGGAGACCACTTCTGCCAGCAGCGCACCAGCAGGATCAAAATCACCAAAGCCGCAAGCGTAGCCGCTGAAAAAAGCCATATCTGCCAGTCGATATCAGCCCTGTTTAAAAAGCCAAAGGCGGCGCCCCTGTTCCGGATATTCACGAGGTCAAAAAATCCGCGAATTACGGGAACGGTTCCGTTAAAAGGAATCTGGCGCATGACTGCCATTTTGCTGAGCTGATCCAGGGCCGCGGCCACAGCCGCAACAAGCCCCATAACGAGGTATCCCCTTTTCGCAAAGGGCGATGCCGCCGGTAACATTGGCATGGCGAACTTTCTCCAGTGGCAGCCAGTTCATGCACGCCGCCGCTTGCAGGGATCTGTAATATCCTGAAGCAGGGCAGTTAAACACGATGCCGCCGCATCATCCTGCAGACAATGCGGCGGACTCAAAGGTTCAGCCAAGCTGATGCAGAACGCCGGCGCAGCGCGGGCAGACATCAGGATGGGCGGGATCAGTTCCCAGTTCTTCGCTGTAAATCCAGCACCTGGCGCACTTTTCACCGGCCGCGTGCTCTACGCGCACGGCAAGCCCCTGCACTTCGCCTGATACAGCGTCAGCCGGAGCCTTTTCCGTGGAAACCTGGAGCTGCGATACGATGAACAGCGCCCGCAGATCCGTTCCAAGGGCATCCAGCAGCGCCTTATTTTCCTCATCCACATAGAGCGTGACGCGCGTATCAAGCGCATGGCCGATTTCGCCGCTTTTCCTCAAAGGCTCAATGGCGCGGGTAACATCATTGCGGATAGCAAGGAAACGTTCCCAGCGGGCGCGTTCTTCTTCAGAAAGGCTGAATGAAGCGGCCTCGGGCACAGGAGCGGCAAAAACGGTTGCCGCGCCAGCTTCAGGGCGGGCTCGCTTAAGCTCTTCGGGCAGGAAGCCATAGGCCTCTTCAGCTGTAAAGCTCAGCACAGGGGCCATGCTCCGCACAAGCATCAGCAGGATGTGATACAGGGCCGTCTGCGCTGAACGCCGGGCATCGGATTCCGGAGCTGAAGCGTAAAGGCGGTCTTTAAGCACGTCCAGGTAGAACGCTGAGAGATCTGTTACGCACAGGGCGTGCAGCGTATGGAATACCTTGTGGAATTCGTAATCAAGGTAGGCCTGCTGCACCCTGGCGCAGGCGCGGGCCGTAGCGTCCACGGCAAAGCGGTCAAGTGGATCAAGGCGATCGAACGGGAGCAGCTTTTCCGCCGTCAGTCCATTGATATTGCCCAAGAGATAGCGGCAGGTATTGCGGATGCGGCGATAGGCATCCACAAGGCGGTTGAGGATTTCATTGGAAATGCGGACATCCTCGCGGTAATCCACGGAAGACACCCAGAGGCGCAGGATTTCAGCGCCGTAGCGGTTGATGACTTCCTCAGGAGCAACGACATTGCCAACAGACTTGGACATTTTACGGCCTTCGCCGTCCACCACGTAGCCATGAGTCAGGACCGCGCGGTACGGCGAGACGCCCCGCGTGCCAATGGCGGCAAGAAGCGACGAATGGAACCAGCCGCGGTGCTGGTCTGACCCTTCCAGGTACAGGTCCGCGGGGAAGGTGAGTTCAGGGCGGCTTTCCATAACCGCTGCAAAGCTCGTGCCTGAATCAAACCAAACGTCCAGGATATCGCTTTCTTTTTTCCAATGCGTTCCACCGCATTTGGGGCATTTCAGCCCTTCCGGCACAACATCTTCCATTGGCGCCGTATACCAGTAATCGCACCCAGTGGGATGCTCTGCGATGCGCGCCACAATGCCGCGCATCCACTCCGCATCCTGCCAGGCTTCCCCGCAGTCTTCGCACAACAGCGCGAGGATCGGCACGCCCCATGTCCTCTGGCGGGAAATGCACCAGTCGGGCCGGGTCTCAATCATGTTATAGATGCGTTCTTCACCCCAGGAAGGAATCCAGCGCACGTCGTCACGAATGGCCTTCAGCGCTTTCTTGCGCAGGTTATTGGCCTCCATGCCCACAAACCACTGCGTGGTGGCACGGAAAATGACAGGCTTTTTGCACCGCCAGCAGTGAGGATAGGAGTGGCTGATTTTTTCCTGGGCGAGGAGGTTGCCGACTTCCTTCACCTTTTCAATAACAGCGCCGTCCGCCTTCTGCACCTGCAGCCCGGCGAAAAACTCCACCGTGGGCAGGTAGCAGCCGCGGTCATCAAGCGGCGAATACACATCCAGGCCATATTTCAGGCCGACTTCATAGTCTTCCCGACCATGCCCGGGCGCTGTATGGACGCAGCCTGTGCCGGCTTCCAGCGTGACATGATTGCCAAGGATCATCAATGCTACGCGGTCATAAAACGGATGCCTGGCTTCCATGCGGTCAAAGTTTTCGCCCTTGGCCGTGCCAACGGCTTCCCACTGATCCCAGCCAAACTGCCTGGCGCAGCCTTCCGCCAGATCTTCTGCCAGCAGGTAAAAAGCGCCATCGTGCTTCAGCAGCACGTAGGTTAAATCGGGATGGAGGCAGACGGCGAGGTTGCTGGGCAGCGTCCATGGCGTCGTGGTCCAGATAACCACGTAGGTGTTTGCCAAATCAGCTTCGCTCAGCGCGGGGAAAAGCTGCAGCATGCGCGTATCTGGCAAGGGGAAGCGCACAAAGATGGATTCGGAGGTTTCGTCGGCGTATTCAACTTCAGCCTCGGCAAGCGCCGTCTGGCAGGAACAGCACCAGTAAATGGGCTTTTTGCTGCGCACAAGACCGCCCTTCTCCGCAAAATTGGCCAGCTCACCAGCGATGGCCGCCTCATAGGCAGGCTTCATGGTAATGTAGGGATCATCCCACTGCCCGAGCACTCCCAGGCGCTTAAATTCTTCCCGCTGGATGCCAATGTATTTCTCCGCATATTCGCGGCAATGCTGGCGGACGATGTGGGGAGGGAGCTCACGCTTTTTCTTTTCGCCCAGCATCTGCTCCACCTTCAGTTCAATGGGGAGCCCATGGCAGTCCCAGCCCGGCACATAGGGAGCGCGCTCGCCTTTCATGTTGCGGGCCTTAATAAGAATATCCTTGAGAATCTTATTCAGCGCGTGCCCCAGATGGATATGGCCATTCGCATACGGCGGACCGTCGTGCAGCATAAAGGTGGTATTGGGGTTGGCGGCGTCAAGCATGGCGTCGTAGGCATGGTGCTCTTCCCACCAACGCAGCCGTTCAGGTTCGCGCTGCGCAAGGTTTGCCTTCATGGGAAAACCAGTGGAAGGCAAATTCAGCGTGGACTTGTACCCTGGTTTGTTATCGTCGCTCATCTGAGAGTCCTCTGGGTTATCCGCAATTCCGGGCAACGGCTGCCGGATTGACAAGGATGGAAAAAGGTTCAAATCGGCACGGAGGCGCAAAGGCAAGGAAAAACCACCAGCGCTTTTCCAAAACCCTGCGCCGAACGCCTCCAGAATGTATTGAGGCGGCTCAAACGGTAAAAAAAGCCTACCGTCATCCGAAAAAACTCGGTTCTAAAGAAAAGCTCTTCAGTATTGGTTCAGAACGTGCACTCTGTCAAGCCTTGCCCGCCGCTGAATGCCCGCCAAGCTGCGTTCCAACCCCCTGGTCCGTGAGCAGTTCAAGCAGAAGGCAGTTTTCCACCCGGCCATCCAAAACTGTTGCGCGGCCAGCCCCGCCGGCAAGCGCATCCAGGCAGCAGTTGATCTTGGGAATCATCCCACCGGAAATGGTGCCATCGGCAATCAGGCGGGCGGCATCATCCGCCGTAAGCGTGCGGATCAGCTTCTTTTCCGCATCCAGCACGCCGGGAACATCCGTCAGCAAAAGAAAACGGCAGGCTTTCAGCGCGGCGGCAACCGCGCCTGCGGCATCATCCGCATTGATATTATAGGTATGCCCCTCCGCATCCACTCCCACGGGGGCGATAACAGGAACAAAGCCATCGCGGATAAGCGTGCGCAGGAGGGAGGTTTCCACATGCACAACCTCGCCCACGTTGCCAATATCTATAATTTCAGGCGGAAGATTCTCACGGTTGATCACAAGCCCTTTGCGGCGCGCTTTCAACAGCGTGCCATCCTTGCCTGAAAGCCCGACGGCCTTCCCCCCAGCCTGGTTGATCTGGTTCACAATATCTTTGTTTACAGAGCCGACAAGCACCATTTCCACCACGTCCATGGTGGCGTCGTCGGTGA
>JAGADT010000064.1 GCA_017613475.1 Desulfovibrionaceae bacterium
ACGAGTTCCTGAAAGAAATAGGCGACCTGAAGGAAAGCGACAGCCCATCCTTCCAGTACTACGACACCAAGTCCGCCAGGTTCGTCAAGTATAACCCATCCACATTCCAGAACGAGGTCCTCTGGAACAAGCTCGGCGGCGGGCTCCTCCATACTGAACGCGCCAAATTCAGGTCGGGAGAGTCCGAAGACATCGCTCCGCTGCGCAAATACATCGTGGATAACACCTTCCTCTTCGTGAAGAAGTCGATCGACTGCTATGTCGCGGCCAAGGAGGCGGGCAAGCTGGACCTGTACTTCGAGCACCTCAGGAGCCCCGGCGCCTGCATCGAGGACCAGGGCCTGCACATGGTCGAATTTGAGGCGAAGAACCTCACCACGGGGAAGGCCTACTCCGATAAGGAGGCCGCGGAGCTCGAACGCATCGCCAACCAGGACCCGGAGAAACTCGACACGCCCGATATCGACCAGCAGATCAACAACATCTACGACGAGATCGGCGAAGAGTCATGGTTCATCAACAAGGAGAAGTTCGACGATGACATCGCCAAGGTCCTGAACGAGCGGCTGCTCGGCAAGACCTGCACGATCACGAAGTACAACGCGAAGACCCATGTCTTCGAACCGCTGCTTGAACATGGCAAGCCGGTCGTGAGGCCCCTCACCACGGAAGACATCCGCTCGTACGGAGAGCTGATATTCAGGGAAACCTTCATGTAAGGAGAAAAAAGCAAGGCGCCCGCCGGCATGGCAGGCTCATGGACGCGGCGGAAGTCTGGCATGGAAGGAACAAAGGCCTTCAGCGCCGGGCAGCATGGCATAAAGGCAAGGCAGCTGAAAGCATCCATGAAAAAAGCGTCCCCAAGCCGGCACAAGCTGGCCCGGGACGCTTTTTTTTATCCGCAGCAAGGGTCCTTCCGCGCTCAATCCTGCCCAAGGTAGGCTTCAATAACCTTGGGATCACGGCGCACGGCTTCCGGCGTGCCTTCCGCGATCAGAGCGCCGTATTCCAGCACAAGAATCTTTTCGCAGATCTTCATCACAAGGTTCATGTCGTGCTCAATCAGGAGCACGGTAATGCCGCGTTCCCTGATGGCGCGGATGAGCTTTGTCAGCACTTCGGTTTCAGGGTCGTTCATGCTGCCGGCAGGCTCGTCAAGGATAATGAGCTTGGGATCAGAAGCCAGGGCCCTCGCGATTTCAAGGAGGCGCTGGTTGCCGTAGGAAAGGCTGTGCGCCTCCTCTGCAGCAAAGCCCGCAAGCCCCACGAACTCCAGCTCCTGCATGGCACGCCCCACGGCAGCCCTTTCATCGCGCCGCTGGCCTGGCGTATGGAACATGCACGAAAGGATGCCCGACGACATGCGGCAATGACGCCCGGCCAGCACATTCTCCAGCACGGGAAGCGTGGGGAAAAGGCGGATTGACTGGAAGGTGCGTGCGATGCCCGCCTCCACAATCTGGTGCGGCAGCCTGCCGCGGAGGGAGACGCCGTTAAAAAGGATGTCGCCCGAATCCGGCACATAATTGCCGGTAATCAGGTTAAACACCGTCGTTTTCCCGGCGCCGTTCGGCCCGATAAGCCCAACAATGCTCCCCTCTTCAACCTCAAAAGTCACGTTGTCGACGGCTACGAGCCCGCCAAAAATCTTTGTCACTTCAGAAAGCGAAAGCAAGCTCATGCCCTGCCCTCCTCATCCTGCCTGTCCCGCAGCAGCCCGTCTGAAAAACGGCGGTCGTACGTGCGGGCGCGGGGCGGCAGAAGCCCCTGCGGGCGCACAACCATCATGATCATCATGGCCAGGCCAAAAACGAGCATCCGGGCGTCAGCGAAATTCCTGAACATTTCCGGCAGGGCCACAATCAGGAAGGTGCCAATGATCACGCCCGTATGGCTCCCTCCGCTCAGAATGACCACGGCAAAGACCACAACGGATTCCCAGAAGGAGAACGAGCCGGGAGAAATGATCGTCATCTTTGCGGCATAGAGGTTGCCGGCAAGACCTGCCCAGAACGCGCCGATGACAAAGGCAGCCAGCTTGAGCGAGGAAACATTGATGCCGCAGCCCTCGGCCGCAACGTCATCCTCTTTGATGCAGTTGAGCGCGCGGCCAAAGCGGGAATGCGCGAGCCGCCAGAAACAGAGCACCGTAAAGCCAACCATGCCCCAGACCAGGTAATAAAACTGCTGCGCCGTGCGGATGCGGTACCCGAAGATTTCCGGCCGGGAAATGCCAAAAATGCCGTTCGCCCCGCCTGTAAGCCCCCAGAGGTCATTGACTAGCGCAATGCGCACGATTTCAACAATGCCGATGGTGACGATAAGCAGATAGTCGCCGCGCAGGTGGATAATGGGGCGGGCCACCACCAGCGCAAAAAGGGCCGAGGCAAGGCCCGCCGCAGGCAGCAGCCAGAGCACGGGAATTTGGAACTGCGTGTTGAGAATGGCCGTCACATAGGCGCCCACGGCATAAAAGGCCGCATGACCCATGTGGAAAATGCCCGCCTGCCCCAGGATGACATTCAGCGAAAGCGCAAGCAGCGCATACAGCCCCACGCTGACAAAAACATCCGTCCAGTACCTGTCCAGAAAAAAGGGCATGACAGCCAGGATCAGCGTGAGCACAAGGCCGCGCCAGGCATACAAAAAGGAAATACAGCGCCGAAGGCTCATAATTTATCCGCCACCCTTTCGCCAAGCAGCCCTGTGGGCCGGATAATAAGGATCAAAATCAGCACCAGGAAGGCGATGGCATCCTTCCAGGCCATGGAAAGATAGGCCGCGCCCAGCGCCTCGATAACGCCAAGCAGCATGCCGCCCAGCATAGCACCGGGAATATTGCCGATGCCGCCCAGGATGGCTGCGGTGAATGCCTTGAGGCCGTATATCCAGCCCATGGTAAAATCGATCTGCCCGTAGTACATGCCCACCATCACGCCGGCAACGCCGCCAAGCCCCGCGCCCAGGAAAAAGACAAGGGAAATGACCCTGTCCACGTTGATGCCCATCAGGCGGGACGCGCCCTGGTCAATGGCTACGGCTCGGATGGCGGCCCCCATGCGCGTGCGGTGAATGAACGCGTAAAGCACAAGCATGAGCAGCACCGAAACGGCAATCACGATAACGCGCATGATAGGCGTTTCCACGCCAAGCAGGTTCAATGTCAGCGACGGGCGGAGCTCTTCGGGGTACACATAAAAACGCGCGCCGTATACCAGCATGACAGCGTTCTGAAGCACAATGGAGGCTCCCAGCGCTGAAACTACGGCGGCAAGCCTGTTGGCCTTGCGCAGCGGCCTGTAAGCGGCACGCTCAAGGATAACGCCCATGAGGGCAACCAGCAGGAGCACCAGCAGCATGGCCAGCACAACGCTCAGCCACGGCGGCAGGGAGCCGGCAA
>JAGADT010000009.1 GCA_017613475.1 Desulfovibrionaceae bacterium
AGGGGGATGGCGTGGGTGGAAGAGGGCGTTTTCATGGTCAGGGTGCGGATTTCCGCCGGGGCCGGGGCAAGGGAGGCGGGAAAGGCCAAAACGTGGTGCCCTTTCCTGACCGTGAGCGTCTGGGCGTCAAGCTTTTTCCCCGTGCTGTCCGTGAGCGTGAAGGAGACCCTTCCATCTTCCGTGCAGGCAAAAGCCACGCTGTAGCGCCCCGTATCGGGATGGCGGCGCAGGTCGCAGGCATCCGGAATCTTGTTGGAATCCGTAGAGTCCCTGCTCATGGTCACAACCATGCGCGGGAATCCGTCTACCAGGGCGGGAGGCGTAAAGTTCCCGCGCTTCAGCCCGTTCTGGATTTCCTTAATGCCCATGAACAGCTTCCAGAGCAGTCCCGAGCGGTAGTTTTCCGTCATGCAGATGATGGGGAGCTGGTCAATGGCAATGTATTCGATGGAAGACCAGCGGTCGCGTAGGCTGTAGGCGTCCCTGGGTCCGTAGAGGCTCCAGACGTTCGCGTGGTGCGTGCGCAGGTCCCAGAGGAAGCGCATGGCGTATTCAGGCACATAGGGGATGGAGGAGAGGGGGGCCGTGGGGGCTACCGTGGAGGATTCGTAGACCGGAGAGCTGTACAGGTAGCGCTCTTTGGTTTCGGAGGAGGTCAATCCCCAGAAGCCCTCATGGTATTTCTGCCCCTTGGGCGAGAAAAAGACGCAGTAGGCGCGGTTGATGAGCGACTGCGTGACATTGCGCACCCAGTAGCCGTGGGGCACATAGGCATCGGAGATTTCCCGGGGGTCCAGGCCGATGAAGGAGTAGTGCGCGTGGAACAGGGGGCCTGAGTAGATGACGGAGCCCTCGATGTCGTAGCCGTAGTAATGGCGGGTCTGGTAATCTTCAGGATTGTACCAGCCCTCCAGCGCTTCAGGGGAAATGGGATGCGTGGGGGAGGAAAGCGCCAGCACGTAGACGATGAGCGCTTCGTTGAAGCCGGTGATTTTCATGCCCATGCGGAAGCCTTTTTCCGGATCCCAGTGCCAGTAGAGGGCTTTTTGGCCGTTGGTGAACCAGTTCCAGTCCACGTCTTCCCAGAGGGTGGTGATGCGGCGGCGCAGCTCTGTTTCCTCAGCGTTCTGCCCGTTGAAGTAGGCGCGGGCTATGAGCAGCCCCTGCATGAGGAAGCCTGTTTCCACAAGGTCGGCTCCGGCATCGTCGTCGCCAAAGGGGAGGGTTTCTCCTGTGTCGCCGTTGATCCAGTGCGGGAAGGCGCCATGCAGCTTTTTCCTGTCTGTTTTATCCAGGAGGAAGCCCGTCAGCTTCAAAAGGCGCTTTACAGCCTGGTCGCGGGTAACCCAGCCCCGTTCCGTGCCCGCCACAATGGCCGCGGCGCAGAAGCCCGTTCCGCCAACGGCGCCGGGGCCTTCAGGGTAGTAGTTGGTCCTTTCCCTGGCAAGGCCCGATGCGGCAAAGGAGTATTCCCAGGCGTAGAGGAAGCAGTCGTGCTCGAGCTTGTCCACAAGCTTGCGGTCCTGCTCAACGCTTTTGCCTGCTGAGGCAAGGGGAGCGTCCGCCCGTGCCGGGGAGGGGCAGAAGAACAGGGAGCTGAGCAGGATGAAGATGAAAAGCCGTGCCATGTTGTATCCTTTGCCCGCAAAACTGCGGCGGGCAGGAAAAAAGGGAAGGCGCGCGGCGTGAGCTTTGCCTCGCCGTGCGCCGGGGAATGCTGGTTTCTGTTCAGGCTAGGGCCGGGGCTGCGCGGAAAGTCCGCCGGCTGCCGGCTCTGAAGCCATATTTTCCGTTTCCTCCATCTCAGGAACAGGAGGCCTTGGGAGGCTGCGGCAGACGCCCCAGGCCATGGCCTGGGGGGAGTCTTCAAGCCCCCATACTTTCTGGTGGAGTTCGTGGAGCGCGTCCGCGCTGTTTAAAATGCACATGCGCTCGGGCCGGGTTAAGGCGTCAGGACCCTCCGCAAGGGCCTTTTTCATAAGCTCATCAATGCGGGCCTGGCGTTCAGGGGTGGGCACGCGCCTGTGCTTGAGGAGCGAAATGTGCAGGAAATGCACGTATGGGATCACAACCGCCCGGATGAAGCCGCTGTGCTCGGAAATGTCAAAAGGCGTGTAGGGCGTGGGGCTGTGGCGCTTGTCCAGCATGGCCGTGAGCTCATGCGGCGGCGCAAGCTCCACAGGGGCGAGGAAAAGCCCTGCGCTGCGGGCGGCGGCACCAAGGCTTGTGCGGCTTGTCCATACGGAAAGAGGCACGGCAAGCACCAGCCCCGCGACAATGGGCGAGAACCACCAGAAAAAGCCGGGGTTTACAAGCCACATGAACCAGCCCCAGATGGCGCCCAGCAGCGTGTGCCACCAGTGGAAGCGCAGGGCATCGCCCCACGGCGTGCCGCGGTCATCGCGGTTCTGCGGGTTCCAGCCAACGCCCCAGCCCAGTACGGTGGAGATGACGAAAAAGCTGTGTGAAAGCATCCTGATGGGCGCAAGCAGCGTGGAGACGCAGATTTCAATGAGGATGCTCAGCGTCATTTTGAAGAAGCCGCCGAAATGCGAAGCCTGCCCTTTGCAGGCAACAAGGATCAGCGCGAGGAACTTGGGGAGGAAGAGCAGGATGAGCGTGCAGGCGAAAAGCGGCAGCATCCAGGTGGAATAAAGCGCCGGCCATACGGGGAAGAGGGTCTGCGTTTCCGGAAAATAGGAAGGCAGGATAACCGCTTCCGCCACTGCCTGGGCGGAACTGCAGAGCAGGTAGATGAGCCAGAGCAGGGCAGAGGCATAGAACATGATGCCGTTGACAAAGAGCAGGCGGTGGATGCCGGGGAATCCGTTGGCAAAAACCAGGCTGCTGTGCTGGAGGTTGCCCTGGCACCAGCGGCGGGCGCGGATCAGCTCGTCAAGCAGCGAAGGCGGGCATTCTTCGTAGGTGCCCGTTAAATCCCAGGTCAGCCAGACTTCGTAGCCTGCCCGGCACATGAGCGCCGCCTCCACAATGTCGTGGCTGAAGATTTCCCCGCCCAGCGGCGGTTTCCCCGGCAGGATGGGGAGCTGGCAGTGCTTCATGAAAAGCTCGATGCGGATGATGGCGTTGTGCCCCCAGAACTGGGCGTCGCCAAGCTGCCAGAAGTGGAGCCCCGCGCCAAAAATCGGCCCGTAGAGGTGGCTCGCGAACTGCTGCATCCTGCTGAGGAAGCTGGAGGCATTCACAAGCTGCGGCATGGTCTGGAGGATGCCGAGGCGCGGGTTGGCTTCCATGGCCTGCACCATGCGCAGCATGCAGGGGCCGGTGAGCAGGCTGTCCGCATCAAAGACGATCATGTAGCGGTACTGCGCGCCCCAGCGCCGGCAGAAGTCAGATACGTTGCCGCTTTTCCGCCTCGTGTTCTTGTGGCGGCGGCGGTAGAAGACCTTATTGAAGGCTTTTTCTTCGCAGCAGAAGAGGTGCCAG